>JAKSBO010000554.1 GCA_022361095.1 Desulfobacterales bacterium
AAATTTCGGACAAGAAAATAGGCCTGGTTGAAGCCGCGTTTTTTCGCCTTTGATGCATGGAGGGGAATGGGTAAAATCAGATGAAAGCCATTCATGTCAAAATGGGCGGAAAAGGCCTGAAATAGTTGGCGTTCAAAGGGCCGGGCCAGACTGAGCTTTGATTGGTATTTGAACAACGCCAGGGCCTTTTGTACCACATCTTTATACATAAAAGCGGCCCGAACGCTGTTCAGGATCATAGGGGCTTCAAGGCAGGCGCCGCACAGGTGGTCAGGGCCGGATTCAAAACAATGGCCGCAGCCAGGACAAAACGGGTGATCAAATACCGGCAGTGCCGGCTCCAGGCAAGCGGGACAAAAACGAACGCTTAATGGGTTATCCATGGGATGCTTTATATATGTTCCGCATCCCAGGCATTTGTCCGGAAAGACCAGTGTACCCACCCCGGACACAACCGCTTTGGCCATTTTTTTTATCATCATGCGTTGGGGCCAAGGCGTTGACGGCGGGCCTCAAACATGGCAATACCGCCTGCCACAGATGCATTCAGAGATGTAATATGGGTTTGCATGGGAATGGATAAAATAAAATCACAGGCTTTTCTTACCCCCGGCCTCAGCCCGGTGTGTTCTCCCCCCACCACCAAAACCAGATTACCGGTAAGCTCCGCCTCAAAAAGGCCTTTATCACCACCGGCATCCAGGCCGGATACCCATGCGCCATATTTTTTAAGGTCACGGATCAACGCCGAAAGATTGGTGGCTAAAAAGATGGGGGCATGCTCCATGGCACCGGCTGAACTGCGGGAGACCCCGGATGACGGCAGGGCGCACCGGTCTTTTGGCATCACGATATAGTCCACACCCGCACACAGGGCGGTGCGGATCAGCGCACCGGTATTCTGGGGATCTTCAATGCTTTCAAGGATCAGGATAAAAAACGGATCAGGCCGGGTGTCAATCTGATTAAGCATCGCAGAGACAGGTTGTACCGGAAAGGCGGACACCCGGGCGGCAATACCCTGGTGGCGGCCATAGCCGGCCAGCCTGTCCAATTCCTCACCGGCAACGGTTCTCACAGCCAGTTGTTTTTTTCCGGCCAAATCCGCCACAGCCTGAACACGTTTATCGGACCGGTTTTCATGCATCATGATGGATTCAAATTTACGCCGCCCGGCTTTCAAGGCCTCAAATACCGAGTGATATCCGTAAAGTACATCCTTATCCCCGGAATTTTTAGTCTCTTTTTTTCGCCCCTGCCCCCGAAATTTGCCCCCCCGCTCCCGGGACATCGGTTTACCTACCATCAGTTCGCCGTCTCCTGTTCAACAATGCCGATAAGTTCGGAAATTGCCTCTTCCAGCACATCATTGACCACCACATGGGTATAAAAGGATTTTTGGGCAATTTCTTTTTTTGCATTCTCCAATCGCTTGCGGATCACCTCTTCGGTATCGGTTCCCCTCCCCCGCAACCGCTGTTCAAGCACTGTTAAAGACGGGGCCATGATGAATATGGAAACGGAGTCCAGGCCGCAATCCATAATCTGCCGCCCGCCCTGGACATCAATATCCAGTAAAACGCTTTGGCCTGCGGAAAGCCGCTCTTGAATAAAAGCGGCAGAGGTGCCGTAACAATTGCCGTGGACCTGGGCCCACTCCAGCATTTGACCGGCGTCAGCCATTTCCATGAACTGTGCTTCATCCGTAAAGAAATAGTCTTTTCCATGAACCTCCCCCTCTCGGGGAAGACGGGTGGTGTGAGAAATGGAAAACACCAGATCGTCAAACCGCTTCAACAATTTGTTGACAAGGGTTGTCTTACCGGCACCGGATGGTGCAGACACAATAAAAAGTTTAGCTGCCATTCACTATTCCTCCTGGACGTCTCCGGGGTTTTGGGTCAGCGCTTCAAAGCGTGCGGAAACGGTTTCCGCCTGAATCGCAGAGAGGATCACGTGATTTGAATCCGTCACAATGATGGCCCGGGTTTTTCTGCCATGGGTCACATCAATGAGGCGCCGATCCTCCCGGGCTTCATCCTTGACCCGCTTCATGGGA
>JAKSBO010000873.1 GCA_022361095.1 Desulfobacterales bacterium
TGTTGCTGTTGGATGAACCCACATCAGCCCTGGACCCGGAACTGATCAGCGAGGTGCTGGTGGTGATCCGGGACCTGGCAAAGGCGGGGATGACGATGCTCATGGCCACCCACCAGATCAGCTTTTCCGCTGGTCTTGCCCATGAATTTGTCTTCATGGAAAACGGACAAATTACTGAACAGGGGGCGCCTGATGCGCTTCTGGCTGAAAACAGCGGATCACGGACCCGGGATTTTTGCGCCAAAATTTCTGAACTGACCGGAGCTGAGGCGTGAACGACTTTTTATCCTTTATCATAAACCAAGTCATACCTCACCTGAACACAGGTTTTTTTGTAAGTATCAAGCTTATTGTACCATCGGCTCTGCTCGGCTTTTTGATCGGTGTCGTTATCGGAGCCCTGAGGGTCTATGGACCCTGGCCTGTAAGAAAACTGTGTAATTTTTATGTGGCTGTATTCCGGGGTACGCCATTGGTGGTCCAGCTCTATTTCTGGTACTTTGCCCTGCCCTACACAAATTTCTGGGGGGTGCGTATCGTGATGTCAGCTACGGCCTGCGCCATTGTCGGATTTTCCCTTTGCTCCGGGGCCTATCACTCCGAATACATTCGCGGCGGCTTGCTTTCCATCAAAACCGGGCAGCTTAAAGCGGCACAGGCCTTGGGCATGACCCCATTTACCTCGGTGAAAAGCATTGTCCTGCCCCAGGCATTCAGACATTGTTTTAGCGGATGCTGCAATGAAGTTATTTACCTGATCAAATACTCTTCCCTTGCTTCCATCATTACCATCAACGAAATGACCGGGATTGGCCGGGGTATTGCCAAGGCCAGTTTCAGAAACGTTGAAACATTCCTGGTGGTGGGCATGTACTATTTGATCCTTGTCACGCTTGCCGGCGCTATTCTCAACTATTTTGAACGACGTATGGAAATCCCGGGCTTTGATCGCCAGGTCCGGTAAAATAGATACCACCCTTCCCTTTCCGCTATCGGCCCTGACCGCGCCGTTACTCATGATGGGCGCAGCATTTATGTTTTCCATGATGTCCACGATGATAAAGCTTATGCTCAGCAATATTCAGCCTGGCATATCGGATTTGTCAAAGACAGTTGTAAAAACGCAACAGAAAAACTTCACATGTCAATCTGTCACGGACCGGTCTTGACCATATCATCGTCTCTATTTTCGATCCTGCCCGGCCCAAAACTAGGCAACTGGTACAGCCGGTTCTTTGTTGGCGTCATTCCTGTGAAGGCCTCGAATCTGCAGCATCGTCCTCAAAGAGACTTGCTGCTGCCTGCACTGTAATGTTTTTCGGTGGTGTTCAGGGAACCTCGGCCACCGTGTCCCAAAACTGAAGTTCATATTGCTGAAGCAGCCGCGCCGCCCGCTTGATCTCTTTTGGCTGCGCGCCCTTATCCAGCCCTGCTGCGATCACCGCCAGGGCGGCTTCCTCGAAGCCGGGAATCGGTGTCCCAAAATAGGTGAAGAATTCCACTTCTTGTTGCGCAAAACCGTATTTGTCCTGAAGTGCCACGGCCATCCGGGCTGTGTTTTCGCCGAAGACCCCAAAGTTTAAGAGAAAGGCGGCTGCGGCTTCGGCCTCGGATCCAAAGGCCGCTAAGGAAACTACGGCATTGGGAAAAGCCTGTCCTCCCGGCCTGGGGTCGTGCGCAGCCAGTGCGTTCTCGTCGAGGCCGAGCGCAGCGCCGAAGCGGCAAATAAGATCAAAGGCGGTCCTTTCCCCTTCCAGGAGTCCCCGGAAGAAATCACCGCTTGGCGTGACACCGAAACGGCTGGTCAAAAGCGCCTGACTGCGCAGATCGCTTTGGATGATATAAAACTCTTCGACCGCAAAACCATCCAGCGTTTCCCGCGGCGCTTCGCCACGCTCCAGCATCTTGATAAAGGGATGGTTACGAATCTTATCCTCCACAGGCGCAAGTTCCCGGCGCAGCTCTGCGACTAATTTACGGGCCTGTTTTTCAGAGGCCGATTGGGACAAGCAGGTCTTATTGCCGGACTCCGAGGCCGCCAGTGGGCCTGCCGCCAAAAGCCCCCCGACAGCAACCGCAAGAAGAACAGCTTTAAATGAATACCTTTTTTGCTTCATCATGTACAAGTCTCCTGTTATAAAGCCAAGTATGGTTTTATCCCATGCTGCTCGGCAGTCTAATTCCAAATTTTGCTGGGAATAGAGTAATCGATTCGTTAGCCTGCTGTCTGTCTGCTATTTGAGTTGTATGGCAAACAAACCATAGAAAGATCCATCCTTTTTCAGTATTACGGACAGTATCAGCGAAACATAGATACATGTCAATTTAATAAAGGCCGGGGTACATTCAATTTTAAATTTGGACAGATCAGCACCTAAAAAGAAAGCCCATAGACGTGACGGCAAATTTACACTGGATTTTTCCTGTCATACATCTCAAAGGCAAATGAAAAAAAACTTGCCAGGCAGCGTGATGAATGCAAAGCTTGTGTCAATCGCGTTGATGATCCGGGGGATACCGTTTCCGCCGGACATCGAAAGGCCATGGGCCAAGCTTGATCTATCCACACCCAGACTTGGCTTTAAACTGCAGATAAAGGGGGCAACCATGATCTCATCATTTTCTTTTGGCCAAATGGTTATTGGTGAAGATCAATACACCGCAGACCTGATTATTCTCCCGGATTTAACGATCCTGCCCAACTGGCGCAGAAAAGAGGGGCATCTACTTGAAATCGCGGATCTACAATCGGTTCTGCCTTTAAAGCCGAATTTGATCATTGCCGGTACCGGTGCCAATGGCAGGATGAAAATGGCTCCGGGACTTGCAAAAGAGTTGTCGTTCATGGGAATTGAACTAAAAGCGCTGGCAACCGGGAAAGCCGTAGAGATGTTCAACACAACCATAATCCGGACACCGGATAAACGTGTGAGTGCCTGCTTTCATTTAACCTGCTGACAGGATTTTTGTATGCATCATAGCAATCCTAACCACCACCGGTTTAAGTTCTGCCCGTCCTGCGGCTGCAACACCCTTGGCCCGGACAGTGAAAAATCGTTTAAATGCAGGAAGTGCGGATTTAAATTTTTTATCAACTGTGCGGGCCAAGGGTGTTGCAGCCGCAGGACGGGCAGAACTTAAACCGGTGGTGGTTAGGATTGCTATGATGCATACAA
>JAKSBO010000883.1 GCA_022361095.1 Desulfobacterales bacterium
CGAGGAGTACGATACGGTTTATGATTTTGCCGTTATTGATACCCCGCCCCATGACAATGATGTTGTAACGGTTGCAACGGCATGCGCGGATCTTGTCATCATTCCCGTACAGGATTCTCCCCTTGATATCCGGAGCACCAAAACAACGGTTGAGCTGATCAACGAAGCCGGGCACCTAAATCCGGGCATTAAACCCTATTTTTTGCTCAGCCGTATTCAGACAAATTCGGTCATGGCCCGCGAGCTTGCACAAGTACTGAAAGCAACTTATAAATTTGAAATATTAGAAACCCAGATTGCAAACCGGATGGCATATAAATATTCCCTGATTTACGGCCAGAACGTGTCGGAATATTCAGATAAGGACATTGCTGCAAGGGAGATACAGGCCCTTGCCAAAGAAGTTCTGTCGATTATTGACCGCTAAACGGCAATGAGTATTTGGACATGTATTTTTTTATATGAACGTCTTGCTAAGCGACCCAAATATTTAAAACTTTGTTGCGGGCTATGCCTGGCAGTTGAGGTATCAGGCCGGCCCGCGGCTGTTATATGCAAAAGGAACCCGTGTTATGAAAAAAAAGAGACCTTCGTTACTTGATATTGAAGTGTTTGCCCAAAAAAGAGCCGAAAACAGGCGGGATAAACTTCAAAAAATAGAGCAGGAGACCATTGAAATCGTTGACCAGGAAACCAACCTTCCATCTGAATCCCGGGAACCTGAGGATCACACGGACCAGGTTCCCGATGCATTTATGGATGAACTTGTTGACTTTGTCACAACCTATAGGGACGAAATTCTCACCTTGAAAAACGACCTGTTCAAGGTCAAGGAGCAGGTCCGCATATTCAACTCCATGATGAGCAGCCAGCAAAAAAAAATCTCCCAACTCATGAAATCATTGCATCAAGATGACGCGGACAACTCGGTTCAGGATGATAACTACTATCGCCTGGTGCTCAGAAATATCATCTGGCTCAAAGAGGAAAAGGGATTTACCACCAATGATGTGCTCCGGCTGTTCCGGGCCGAAGGATTCCAGACACCGGCGCCTTACAAGGCCTGGGATGCAAAAGTTGTTGAACGGCTGTATACCGAAGCCAAAAGGACAATTTTATAACTATTTTTTGCCCGAATTTTTATTAGATGGCCATTTCTGGCTGTAACCGGGGCATACCAGCGGGGCGGAGATGAAGCGGTCCGGCGTCTGCTGGATACCCTAAAAGCCGTTAATACCATTCCTGAAAAAAACTGCCCCAAGGGATCAAGGCCGCACGGCTGGAACTCTACCGGGACAGCAATGATGCGTTCCGGGATCTGCTGCGGGGTAATTTCGGTAAATTGCCCCTGGATTTCCCGCCGGACTGGGTTTATGAAAGCGCATTCGGCAAAAATTATCAGGCAGACATTACCGGGCGGACGGAAAACTCGCCGTTGAACACCCTTGAAAATATTGATCTTACCGCAGAACGTGACAAGCTCAAAGCGCTGATCAGGCGGGAACCTACGGAAGAAGAGTTTGTTTTGTATCTGAACCACCCCGGGGATGCCCTGAAAACATTCGAGTTCACGGCAAAATACAGTGATCCGAACAACCTTCCGGTGGATGTCTGGTTTGAAGGGTTGCAGATCGGTACACAGATGGGATTCAGGGACACCAGCGGCAAACCCCATCAGATGGTTATTCTGGATATTTCGCCGCCCAAAGAGACCGGAGACTGCGTGGTCCGTTACCTGTGCGATTCTGAAATTTTTATCCATAAGGTAAAGGTCAAAGAAGCCATGGGCATAGGCACCGAATCCATCGAAATGGCCGATCCTTCCAATATTTGCCATATTGCGGCACCGAGCAACGGTGATCTTTGGGTTATGTATGCCCATGAAGGAGACATCATCCAAAAAGGCCAGGAACTTTTCAATATTTCGATCATGAAGCAGGAAAAAGCCGTTCTTTCGCCGATTGACGGCATTGTCAAGCGCATTCTCAAGAGATCCAACTACCAGGAAACCAAAAAGATGATACCGGTTGTCAACGGTGAACTGCTTGTGGAAATTTCACCCACATCAGACACCTGTGTGAATTGTAAAACCCCATTGATATGGATTACCAAAAATTCTGCCCTATGTGTGGGAACAAAATCCGTGGCTGTATCGAAAAAAATTAGAGGGTGCCTCTAATCTAAAAAAAGCGGCGCCAAGGCCCAATAAAAGGATATTGGGCCTTGGCTGTAACCTGGCCGATTTATTTAGTGCCCGCCCGAAAACCGTAAATTTTGCCGGCTACTTCGTTGGTCACAAATTTTAATCTTCGAAATACGCCATGTATTGCTCCGGTTAAAATTTACGCCCGCCTTGTATTCGACAAAATTTCCAAGTTTTCGTTCAGACACGATTTAATACCCCGCGTTATTTTCATATTTTCCTAATCCTCTCTTCACAGGGATATAACACAATTTGGATATCTTGCTTGATTAATAAGATATTCATCCCAAATCATTAAGGATAGGAAAAGATGAAAATAGATCTTCATGTGCATTCCAAGTTTTCCAAGCGGCCGTCCCAGTGGATCCTGCAGAAAATCAGCTGCCCTGAAAGTTTTACGGACCCTATGCTGGTATATAATACTGCCAAGGCAAAGGGGATGTCCCTTGTGACCATATCCGACCATAACACCATTGACGGTGCCCTTGAAATCGCCCATCTGCCGGACACCTATATTTCCGAGGAGATCACCTCCTATTTCCCCGAAGACGGCTGCAAGGTACATGTGCTGGCCCAGAACATCACCGAAACCCAGCATCATGAAATCCAAAAAATCCGAAAAAATATCTTTGACCTGGTGGTTTATCTGAATGGTGAAAACATAGTCAACATCATTGCTCATCCGCTCTACGGCGTCAATGACCGGCTGACCATCAAACACTTTGAACAGATGCTTTTGCTGTTTAAAAACTTTGAACTCAACGGTGCCAGAAACGACAAACAGAACCAAATTCTTTCCCAGGTACTCAAAAAGCTCACCCCCCTGGATATTGAACGACTTTCCAATCTCTATAATTATCAGCCCCTGTTCGATACCCCCTGGGAAAAGAATCTCACCGGCGGTTCCGATGACCACTCCGGTTTGAATATCGCCAGAACCTATACGGCTGTGGATGATGCAACGGATCTTGACACGTTCATGGCCGGCATCCTCAACGGCAAATCCCGGGCCGTGTCCGACCCCTCCACCCCCCAGACCATGGCCCACAACCTTTACGGGATTGCCTACCAGTTTTACTCAAACCGGTTCAATTTCGGACGCCATGCCGGCAAAGACCAGTTGCTTAAATTCCTTGACCAGTCCCTGATGCCGGTATCCAATGTGGATAACGGACTTATATCACGGTTTTACACCTTCTTCACCAAACGTAAAAACCGCCGTGAGCATACCAAATCCGTTTCCTTGACAGATTTGATCCGAAAGGAGACCGAGGGTCTGTTTGCGGAGAATCCCGGCCTGTTGAAGATTGCCAGGGCACAATCAAAAAAGATAGAGCCTGACGAATCCCGGGAAAAGCAAGAACAACACAGGGAACAATTATGGTTCGATTTTGTCAACCAGCTTTCAAACAAGGTTTTATTCCATACCGGAGACCACCTGCTTGGGCAGGCATCCGGTGCGAACCTATTCAATATCTTCCAGACCATTGGTTCCGTGGGCGGGCTTTACTCCCTTTTAGCCCCCTATTTTGTGGCCTTTGTTCACTTTGCCAAGGACAATGAAATGAACACGGCGGTTCTGAACCGGTTTGCCAAATACAAAAACGGAAAGCAGCCCCCCAAATCCAGGGTCAAACTCGGGCATTTCACAGACACCTTCTACGATGTCAACGGTGTGGCCCAGACCCTTCAGCAGCAGGTTAAGGCAGCGCTGAAACATGGCAAGCACCTAACCATCATCACCTGTGATGCCCAGGCGCAAAAAACGGGAGAAGGGGTGAAAAACTTCACCCCCACAGGCGTTTATGAAATTCCCGAATATACGGAACAAAAATTATATTACCCGCCCTTCCTGGAGATGCTGGACTATTGCTACCACCAGGGATTCACCCATATCCACTCCGCCACACCCGGCCCCATCGGCCTGGCAGCCCTGGCCATTGCCAAGATCCTGAAGCTGCCTTTGACCTCCACCTACCATACCCAGTTCCCCCAATATGCCCAGTACCTGACCGGGGATGACTTCATCGAAGATCTGACCTGGAAATTCATGATCTGGTATTACGATCAGATGGATCAGATCTATGTTTCCAGCCGGAACTCCTTTGATGAACTCACCGAACGCGGTATCAAGGCTGAAAAAATCCGCATCATGCCCCGGGGAATCAACACGGAAACCTTCCATCCCTCAAAACAGTGCGGCATCCTGACGTCCAATTTCGGGGTCAATAAAGATGCGTTGAAATTTCTTTATGTGGGCCGGGTATCCAAGGAAAAAAATCTGCCGGTTCTGGTGGATGCCTTCAAAGCCCTTTGTGAGATCAGTAACAAGGTACACCTGACTGTCGTGGGCGACGGCCCCTATACAGAGGAAATGAAAAACCTGCTCAAAGATTATCCC
>JAKSBO010000850.1 GCA_022361095.1 Desulfobacterales bacterium
ACTTCGTTGGCCGCAAATTTTAATCCTCGAAATACTTGATGTATTCCTCCGGTTAAAATTAACGGCCGCCTTGTAGGCGACAGAATTTCCAGATTTTTTTTTTCAGACACTAACTAATCAAAATTTTATTTTTTACAACACAACGAAAATTGGCTCACCTATATGTATGATATCGCTATCCGTTAGGGGGCCTTTTTGAAGGAAAACTCATGGTCACAGAAAAATCCGGGCAGCGGACCAGTATTTTATTTAAGACTTCGTCTGTCTGCGGCATTATTATTCTGATCCTTTTAGCATTCAATAGTTACCTTGCAATCCAGCTTGAATCCGACCTGGCCCATAACATGATCCAGGTATTTTCCTCTAACCAGAAAACAGCCCTGGAAAAGGCTAGGGTACAGATGAAAAAAACACTTGAGACCGATATGAAGGTCAATCTTGAAATCTGTACAAGCGTAACCCGGGGGTTTTTGTACAACTTCGACCAGAAGGAGCTACTCACACTTCTGTCCAGTTATTTGAAACTGGAGAATATTGTCGCCATCAAAGTTCTGGACGCCGAGAACAACCCCTTTGGAGCGGCCTGGAAAGCGCCTGCCATCAACACGGGGGAGACTCTCCCTGATACTGTCCAAGTGGATGAAACATTTTCCATGGCCCAGGATGCACTTCAGGAAGGCAATAAGGTAGGCAGTGTCCGGATCTATTACACGGATGCCCTTGTAAATGCAGGCATCAAGGACCGGGAAGCCAATACCCGGGAAAATATCCAGGCCTTCAAAACCATGGCTCAAAAGAATATCGGAACAGCCATCAAAGGACAAATCGCTATTGCCGCCTTGATTATCCTGGCCCTGATCGTCACCTTGGTGGTCTGCTTGAAGGTCTTTGTGACCCGGCCCATTAACGGCACCATTGCCATGATACGGGATATTGCCCAGGGAGAGGGGGATCTGACCCGGCGGCTAAAAAGCGGCAGCCAGGATGAAATCGGGGAATTGGCCACCTGGTTTAACCGGTTTATAGAAAATCTCCAAAACTTAATCCGGGAAGTGTCGGACAATGCCACCACAATCAACAAAGCATCCACGGAATTTTCCACCTTATCCGAGAGTATGAACAGCCAGGTCAAGGGACTGTCTGACCGCTCCGTCACCATAGCCCGGGCCGCAGACAACATGAGTTCAAACATGACCTTTGTGGCGACGGCCATGGAAGAAGCCTCTTCCAATATCACCATGATGGCCACGGCCTCGGAAGAGATGTCGTCTACCATCAACGAAATCGACCAGAATGCCGAAAAAGCCAAAAACATAACAAACAACGCCGTTTCCCAAACCCGGCAGGCTGCCGATGAAGTCAATGAACTGGGTGAGGCTGCCGAGACCATCGGCAAGGTGGTCGAAACCATCAACGATATTTCCAAGCAGGTCAATCTTCTGGCCCTGAACGCCACGATAGAGGCGGCAAGGGCCGGTGAAGCCGGAAAGGGTTTCGCCGTGGTCGCCAATGAGATCAAGGGACTTGCCAATCAGACGTCCGAAGCGTCGGATGCCATCAAAGATCAAATTATAGGCATTCAGGATTCCAGCGGCAAGACCGTAGATGCCATTGCCGGTATTTCAGGGATCGTATCAGAGATCGATACCATTGTGACCACCATTGCCGCGGCTGTGGAAGAACAAACCGCCGCCACCCGGGAGATTTCGGAAAATATTGCCCGGACGTCCTCGGGCATCATGGAGGTCAACGAGAATGTTGCCCAAGGCTCTTCGGCCTCCCGGGAGATGGCCGGGAATATAGGGGATATCAAGGAAAGCGCTGTCAGCCTATCCTCCTCCAGCCACAACGTCAAGGCCAATGCAGACAACCTCTCAGAACTTGGCGATCATCTGGCAGGATTGATGGGAAAGTTCAAAGTTTAGGGACATCCTTTACCACAGCCATTTTTAGCCGGTTCCAAGCAAATCCGTTGCCGGTACCGGATTCAAAATATATTAAACATCAGGAGATTAAACATGAAAAAACAAGTAATTTTTGGTTTTGCCCTTTTATGTCTGACCATGTCCCACGCCTATGCCCAGGACCTTATGATCGCGGTAGACAATGCCAATCCGCCTTTTATGTATAATGACGGCGGTAAGGCTGCCGGCCTGTACCCTGAGATGCTGACGGCCGTTTTCTCCAAGATGGGCGTTCCGGGCAAGGTGTCAGCCTATCCCTGGAAGCGGGTCCTAAAAATGGGAAAGGACGGTGATGCCGGAATCGGGGGGATCTACAAAAATCCGGATCGTCTCAAAATATTTGACTATTCCGACCCGATATTTTCAGAGAGGCTGGTTCTTTTCATCAACAAGGACAAGGCGTTTGAGTATTCCGGGATAAACGATTTGTCCGGAAAAAAGGTGGGGATACTGCTTGGGTGGAGCTATGGGACAAATTTTGACGAGGCCAAGAAGCAAAAGGCATTTACCGCCGAAGAAGGAAAGTCTGACGAGGCCAACTTCAAAAAACTGAGCCAGGGCTGGCTGGACTGTGTCGTGGCCATTGAATTAGCCGGGCAAAAGCTGATCGCCCAAAAAAGCCTCCAGGATAAAATAACAATGGCTGAGACCCCGGTGGCCATCAACGACACGTACCTGGTATTCGCCAAAACCCTGGATAAAAAATCATTTCTGACGCAATTCAACACGGCTTTGGCCGGGATGAAAGACGACGGTTCCTACGACGGCATTATCAAAGGGGTAATCTCGAATTAATTCTTAACTAACGGCCATGGGCCGGCCTGGCCTATCAGCACCCGGGTTCAGCCCATGGCTGTTATTAAGAACGCCGCAAGCCTGGCGATGGGACGCCGTAGTTGCTCTTAAATGGACGCCCCAAACCACCTTCCGCAGAAAACGTGCTGAGTGCACGGTTTAACACCTGCTATTTGAAACTGCGCTCAAACAGATCCTGCATGGCAGCGGCAGCATCATCGGTGAGATTGCGGGTGCCGGTTCCTGCAAAGGTTTTATGGTGAATCACGGGTGTGGCTATTTTCCAGTCATTATCCACCCAGGAAAACCAGGCTTTCCTGTCCTGCTCATAGACAAATATCGGACGGTTGAACAATTTGCCCAACTCCACACCCCAGCCGGTGCCGCCTTTAACGGTCTTGTCCGGCAGGATCCACCCCACGGTAAAGATCTGATAACCGTTATTAACCATATGAAAAATGGACTGAATAACCTTTCTGATTCTATTGCCTTTTGAAAAGGATCTGCCCAGGCGGGTTGAGACAATATCCATTGAAATATTTCCCTTTTCAAGCTCCTCCTGGTTCAGCAGCCTCACGCCTTCATCCCTGTCAAGCACATTCCCTTCAAAGGAAAAATTTACTTCTTTGACCCCGTATTTTTCTGCAAGTTTTCCAAATTCGGCTTCAGCGCCTCTGTGGCCGCCGCTATAGAGTGTAAATTGAGACGGATCATTATTCATGGTTGTTATACTCCTCACATTAAATGTTCACCAAATTAAAAAACCCGGATTAGATTTTCAATTGAATACTGTTTCGATAGATTAAAATTTATCTTATAAAGATCGAATAAAATAAGCAACCCGGAACCTGTGTCAAGGCAGAGATTAAAAAAATATTAATTTAATAACGGCCATGGGCAGACCTGGCCTGTGAACACCCAAACTTTCCCCGCAACAGAACCTGATAATAATTGGGCAACCTGTTGATACGCTAATATAAAACAAACGCCAAAACCTAGGTTACAAACCAATGCTGCCATGATAAACTAAGATACTTTAATTAACAAAATTCCCAACAAGGTTTTGCGGCAGTCCACTGCAACAGCAGGCCTTGTTGGGGTACCTTAACCACATTTTCCACCGTTTCAAAAAAAAAGAGGTCATTTCCGTGAAATCAAAAGCCCTTGAAGTCAATCTTTCCGATACCCGGGCAGATGTCACCATTGAGGACCGGTATCTGCTGCTGCTTGATTTTTTTAAAGGATATGTAGGTATTATCAACCGCCTGGAAACCTTTTTAAAGGAATTATCCCACCCCTACCGGAACTGGGCCTTCATTGTCAATGAGTCCCGGCATTTCTCCCTTCACTACTTTCATCTGTACAGCAGCGAGCCCGATGGGCGACAGGTCCTTGATCTGCTTTGTGATATTTTTAATTCGGCATTTGAATCCGCATCCGATTCTGAAATCAAATCCAGTGCAGCGGATAATCTCATGCAGATTCTGCACTATATCGCCAAATCCGGCCCGGAAGGGCTTGACGTGTTAAAAGGCACCTTGACCCATGAAATTGAACGGATTTTATCCCTGGATGACGCGGATTTCTTCTTTTTTGTCTGCTCCTATTACCAGCCCGACATCATGGTCAATCTGATGACCCAAAAGGAGACCCTCCCGGACGACCCCGATTTACGATCGGCCTTAACGAACTTTTTAATTCGCTTTTTTGATCTCTCTTTTGCATTCTGGCTCAGTCAGAATGACCCTGTGGCCTGGATGAAAAACAATATAGACGAGTGGCGCGGCGGACCGGACATGCTCACGCTTTTGGAGCCGGTATCCCGGGATCGGATTCAAAAACAGCAACAGACCCTGGCACAGATCAAAACCCTGCCGGCCGATGAGATGAAAACCTTATCGGCCCTGACGGAACTGACCGGGCACAGGGAGCACATCAAACGATTCAGGGAGATACCCCGGCAGATTTTTTCCTTTGCACCGGAAAAGGTATATGGAAAATATGTTAAGCTCACCTTTCTGTTTTACATTATTCATGCACCCGGGCTCTCCATCATACACAGGGAAGCGTTGGGGGATATCCACCGCACCCTGATCACCCTGATCGGAGAGCGGGGGGATTATAAAAAGGACATGGTCATTGTAGACCAGACCTTTGCCCTGCTCAAGGAACACAAAGGGCGCTATCCGGAAACCGTGCTGGAATGCATCCATAAAATCGGGGATGCCGTATACAATACCGACGAAATCGAGCTGATCAACCATTTCATTGACCGCTCCGTGGACCATGGGTTTCAGTTCCCGGATATCGCAGGCACCGGGGAAGACTGGCAGATCAAATGCAATGTGGCCCATGTAAAAAATATCCGGGTATTTCTAACCCTGGTGGCCAGGCACCCCAAAAAATCAAAGCGCCTGCTGTCTGCGCTGATCTCCTCCCTGGCCGTGGGCGGCGTTTTTATCCGGGACACGGACCTGTTTCCCCGGGACATTACCGCATTTCTCAACGCGGACATTGGACCGGTGTACAATCTGGTCAAGCAACTGGCCCGGCTGCTGCCCACCTTTTTCAATGAGATCGGTGCCGAAGGAGAGCTTCGGGATATTTCCACCCGCCTGGATGAATCGGTGTTTCGAAGGGACAAGCTGATCCATTTTTTGCGCAAACAATGCCATGTGGAGAGCTCATCAAGAATCGTGGACTTTATCCGGGAAGTGATGATGTTCTGGAAAACCCTGGATAAAACACCGCTGAAACCCTACCTGCCCCCGTCCATATATAATGGTATCCAGACCGGCGGAAAATACATTGACGGCCCCCATGCCGTTTTCCGCACCCTGGCCCAAAAAAAGCTGGACACGCCCATTGACTTTCTTGCCGCTCCACAAGCCGACATTGAAGCCATTATCGACAAAACAGAAAATGCAACAGATCTGGACAGGGAACGGGTTAAACTGATTATCCGGTTCCACGCCCTGCTCAATGAAAAATACGGCACTGAGAACCTGGACCTTGCAAACTATGTCAACACCCATATGTCCCAGGGACTGCCCGATCCCAGGGATATTCTCCATGCCCTGGATGAAACCGATCCGGAAAACCGGATCGGCGGACTTTTGGCCTATATGGCGGAGCTGAAAAACATTATTTTATCCAAGGAAAAATTTACCGTAAACGAATCCATTTACCACAAGCGCCACATTGCCGTTGATATTCCGTCCATGTACGGGTCTTACAGTGAGGCCAAATTTGATGCCCTGGGCATGACCCTAAGACTTGAAAACCTTATCAATGTATTATTTGAGGATCTCATCGACGGCATTGACCTGCGGTTGATCACCAAACCCACCTTTGTGAAAATCTTTTCGGTTCTCACCCTGTTCCGCCAGGCCCTTGCCCTGGACGGCATTATATCCAACAAGCTGGATACCCAGTTGGAATTTTTAAAATACGCCATCAATATTACCACCTGCTCCTTTACCCAGTACCTGGATATTTTCAAGGGATTTACCCGGGCGGTTGCCGATGCGGTCAACGACCATTTCAACAGCCTGCACTCCCTGAATCTGATCAACCTGGACAACCGCATCGGCCGGGAAAACATACTTGAAAAATACCTGCCCGAAGGATTTGATCCGGCAGCCAACATTCCCAATACACCGGCCGCCGCCAAAATGGCCAAAAAACTGGACCAGCGGGTGGCGGATATTTTTTTCCGGGACCGGATTGCCACATCCCTTGGGCTCCAGCAACTGGATGTATTTTTAAACCGGATTTTAAATACCCTGTTCCGCCAGTCCGAACGGCTGACCCAGGATGAACTGTCCGCCCTTCTCAACTATGACCCCAAAGCTGCGGTCTGTTCCATTGATGCCGGACAACTATTCAGCAGCAATATCATTTACCTGGGCAACAAGGGGTTGAATATCATAGAACTTAAGCGTCTGGGGATTAAGGTGCCCAACGGATTCATCATCACCACCGAGGTGTTCAAATGCCTGGATCTCATTGACAACTACATCCCGGCATCGGTGAACTTCCAGCAGCTTGTGGCCCATATGCTTGCCCAGCTTGAAAAGGCGGAAGGCAAAAAGTTCGGTGATCCGGACAACCCGCTGCTGCTCTCCGTCCGTTCAGGGTCATCCATTTCCCAGCCGGGAATGCTGGATTCATTTTTGAACGTGGGCATCAATGAACAGATTGCCGGAAAAATTGCCGAAAAATCGGGGAACCCCTGGTTTGCATGGGATTCATACCGCCGGTTTATCCAGGCCTACGGTATGGTTTACGGCATCCAGAGAGACCGGTTCGATGCCATCATCAAAGGTCACAAGGAGAGGGCGGGCATCCGATTCAAGCGGTATTTTACCGGCGACCAGATGCGGGCCGTCGCCCTGGCCTACAAGAACCACGTGCTCCTGGAGGGGATCGATATCGAGGAGTCCCCCACGGAACAGCTTTTCCTGGCCATCCACAAGGTCTTCTCCTCGTGGGATTCCAAGCGGGCCATCGACTACCGCCGCATCATGGGGATTTCCGACGACTGGGGCACGGCGGTGACCGTACAGTC
>JAKSBO010000834.1 GCA_022361095.1 Desulfobacterales bacterium
CCAGGCCTATTTTCTTGTCCGAAATTTTCCCCGCCTGTACAAAGATACTTGCGGCCGGAAGCCGCCATGGCAAATTGACATTGTCAGCCTTGTCCGGATCAGGGCAACAATCAGTCAGACCGGCTTAGACCATAAGGCACGCAAAAAGAATTTGAGCCGGGCGTTTGCCTGCCCCAAACCTGCCCGCATCAAAGATAAAAAAATTCTTTTGGTGGATGATGTGTTTACCACAGGGGCCACATGCAATGCTGCAGCGCATGCGCTCATAGATGCAGGGGCGGCCGGTGTGTCTGCCCTGGTTTTGGCCCGGGCTTGATTTAGAGCATTAATCCAGTTTTTTAACAATCGCCTCAACAGCCTGTTCAGCCGTGGCCCCGAACAGGGTTTCAATGTCCACAAGGTTGAGGTATTTGTCATCCCATGCCACATTTTTACTTTCAAGAACCCAATCCTTGAGGCGGGTATATTTTCCGCCCAGGGCCTTGATTTTTTTCAGCAGGGTAACCTCTTCCGTGGATTTAAAGGCAATGTTGAGAGATAAAATAAATTCAATGATGTTGGGTGAGGTCGGCGAGGAGGAGAGCACCGGGATCACAAGAATGCTTTTGTTGTCCTTCCGCCCTTTGCCTATATAGACGTTACCCTCCCTGACAATAATGTTTTTAGTCCCCTTGAGCCGGTGGTCCGTTTCCACCCTTGAGGATTCATCGGCCAGGATGCCTGTTTTGGAAACCACATCAATACGGGTCTCGGGCGTCACCTTTCCCAATAGGCTTAAGCCGGTGATGCCGTAAAGCAGTGCCCCCTTAACTTCAGAAATGATTTCCTGCAGGTTTTTAAGGACCAGTACATTGGTGTTGGTGATCATAGCAATCTGGATGTCATGTTCAGCCAAAGCATCAAATACTATGCCTTCAAAGCGTTCACTGATCCGGCTGGTCCCCACGGTAACTGTTTTGGCCTGGTGCTTGATGGCATCCACGGGCCTGGCCATGATATTAATGGCCTGGTTCATGGTGGTAAAAAAGGTAGACAGCATATTGGACGGGGTGCCTTTGACACCAAAGTCCATTTCAAAATCCGATACCGGCAGCCTGCCGGACAGGTATTTGAGCAGCAAGGTGATGTTGGAAACCGTATTCAGGCCGATGGCGCTGGGAAACTCGCCCTGACGCCTTTTCAGGGAAAATTGATTATAGAACTCCGCTACAGTTTCCGTAAATTTGTTTTCTAAAAGCACCTCGTAATCATCATGGCCCAGCCCTCTGAATTCTTCAATAATATCTTCTATTTTCAGCCTGGCCCCATAGAGAAATTTTGATTTGTCATTGATGGCAAGGGCTGCATAGTACCCCCAGATATGGCCGACCAGGGTATTGAGTACCGGGGCAAAATGTTCCTGGATTTCGGGTATTTTGAAAACGGCCTTGGCATATAAGTCAAACCGGTCTTCTCCCTGGGTGGTGATTACAATGGGACAGGCCTTGTGCGCATGGAAAATGGCGGTGTCCTTGATGATATCCCCAAGCACGCTCTCCCTGGTTCCGGCGGCACACACAATGATCAATGGCTCGCTTGACAGGTCAATATGCTTTTTGTCTTCAACAAAATCCGAAGAGATGGTTTTGTAGCACAGTTCCGACAATTTGATCCTGATCTCATCTGCAGAGGTTTTGTTGGCACCGGACCCCACCGTGGCCCAGTAATTTTTGGATATGGCCAGTTTGTCGGCACATGCCTTGATTTCATCACCCATGTCAAGAACCGTTTTCATTTTTGCCGGCAGCGCCATCAAGGCATGGATCTGATCGCTGATATATTCTTCACTTCTGGCATTGAGCAAGGCGGCCAGGTGCAGGCCGAGCACAGCCCCGGCCGTGATCTGGGAATAAAAGGCTTTGGTGGATGCCACGGACATCTCTATATCCCTGCCGGAACTGGTATACAATACCCCGTCCACCTTGAAGGTCAGATCCGAATCCCTGCGGTTGACAATAGCAAGGCTCCTGGCGCCGTGGGCCCGGATCATATCCACGGTCCGGTTGGTATCCGTGGTGGTGCCGGACTGGCTGATGGCCACGACCAGGGTGTTTTCCATGGTTCTGGAATTTTCACCCTCGCAGCCGATGCTGAATCCGGAAAGCTCAGACGCTTTCTGTGCGCGAATGTTTATGGTTTTCCCTCCCAGGTAATGGGTGAGAAGATCTGCACATCCCTGGGCTGCAATGCCGGCTGTGCCCTGGCCGATGAAATATATATTTTTTATTTTTCCGGATCGTAAATCCTCTTCCAGGCCCGGGGGAATAATGGTTTTGTGGAGATTGACATTGAAAAGTCCTGATCCCGGATTTTGTTTGAATTTGTTTTCAAGGGTTTTTTCAACGGAGAGGGGGGCTTCGGAGATCTCTTTGAGGAAATAGTGGTTATGGCCCTGGCGGTCGATGTCCCTGGATGTGATCTGGCTTTCAAGGACATCTTCCCGGGTGAGGGAGATGGGCTGGTTGTCATAGTAAAAGGAACGCACCCCTTCAATACCGCCGGCACTCTCCTGGTCCAGAATTACGATTTGTCCCTTTTCTTCGCCGTTGAGTTTGATGTAGCGGCGGGTCTCTTCCACCACCCCGTATAGTTCAGATGCCGCAATGTAATGATCCGGGGCAAGCCCTACAAAAATGGCCTGGCCACTGCCTTTCTGGGCCAGAAATAATTTACCCGGGGCAAGGTCCGTGTGCATGGAAATGGCATGGGAACCTTCAAACTCGTTGACCGCCAGGCGGAATGCTTCTTCAATGGGTGCACCCATTTTCAGGTGGTGCTCAATCTGTAACGGAATCAATTTGGTGTCTGTGGTGATCTGGGGGTGAATTTTATCGTACCGGGCCTCGTATTCCGTTTTCAGTTCCAGGTAGTTGTCGATATCTCCGTTCAGGCAGACATGGATGATGCCGCTTTGGGATACATTGGCATCGGTGGGGGTATTGTCCAACGGATGGCAGTTGGCCTCGGTGATGTCTCCAATCGATGCCCACCTTGTATGGGCTGACACCGATGACGCCAGGGTGGCAAATTCGGCAAGTGTCTGGAGCAGATGGTCGCTTTTGATCTGATTTCTGATAAAGGCGATGTTGTCGCCAAGGGCACCGATCTCTGCGGCAAATTTGTATACAAAACAGATTGTTATGCGGTTAAAGGCGTCCGGGGTGCTCACGGTATTGATTGAAATGGTGTTGTTTGACAGGATTTGTTGGTTACTTCTGTTTTCCAGGTCCCGGGTGAGGTCTTTGGTTTCCAGAACGCTTTTGTACTTTGAAAATTGTTTTTCATCCAGGGTGCACAGCACTGAAATACCCGCAGAATCCCGTCCCCTCACCTCCAGGCGATCCAGGCTGTTGAGCACGGCATTGATTCTTTTAAAAAGCGCTATCCCATCAGGGTTGTTTTGCTTTTCAATGCCCGGGGCAAGACGTTTAATGGCTTCAATATTGTCAATAATTTCTTTTGTCAGACACCAGAGGATATCCTTGAGCTGGTCAATGTATTCTGCGGCAATCTCAACTTCGGGCGTGGATAAACCGGCTGTGACAGCTTTAAAATCCCGTATTTCATCCGTAAGAATTTTTTCAATCTCCTGGGTAATGCCGGATAGTTTGTGGGTTTTGCTGCGGTCATAAAATAAGGATGCAAAAATTGTTTCCTGCTTAAGGTTCTGGGCATGATTAAACAGGGCGGATAAGAATGCTTTGCCCCCCAGGTAGTCTTGTGAAACCATTGGGCTTGTGCCTTTTGAAAACGGGCCCAGCCGATTTTTTGAGAGGGTTTCAATTCCCTTGGACAAAGATGCCAGATCATTTTCACAGGCAGGGCCTTTAAAGGCGACTAGGGCACAGATTCCACAGTTCAGGGTACAGCCCGTGTCGGGGAAAAAGAGCAAGGTGTTATCCTTTACCGATGACAACGGTTTTCCCATGTCCACGTTTATCTTTGCGACGCGTTTCAGATAATCCATAAGTTGTGTTGAAAGATTGCCTTGTCGTTTCATATGTCTCCTCTGTTATACGTCCCGGAAAATATTTTATAAGAAAGTCTGGTAAGTTACTCAGATCTTTCACGCTTTGTTGCGGGCTATGCCTGGCGGCTGAAATGCCAGGTCAGCCCTTTGCTGCTATATAGAAGTCTGTTCTGTGTCGTTGCAGGTTGAACCTGATGGCGGACCAGGTCATCCCATGGCTGTTATTCCGGAACAGCTGAAGTTGCGGTTAGCGAACTTTTTTGGGTTTTGGGGCGCTGTAATACGTTTTCAATATGTTTCTTGCGTGAATGCTTGCACGGGTCCCGATATATTTACCGTGACCCACTATTGTCGAGACAATCAGCGTCTCTTTTGTTGTTTTCTGTTGTCCAAATCCTGTGAACCAGTCATATTTGATCGTATGCTCACGGTTTGATAAAGAGCCTGTTTTTCCGCCGATTAAAAGACTTGATAATACCTTATCCCGGGAAGAACCTCTAAATGATTTCCTGGCTGTGCCCCCTGATACGGTCTTTTTCATGAGTCTTTTCATGGTGGCGGCTGTTTTGGCACTGATCGTTTTTTTATATATCTCTTTGGTGCTTTTGTAAATTTCGTTTTGGTCTGAATCGGATATCCGCTCCACAAGGCGGGGTACAAGGCTTTGGCCTTGATTCACCACAACTGAAACCATCATCATTGCAAATACCGGTGAAATCAAGGTGTCCCGATTGAATCCGCATCCAAGTTCCGCCAAATGGTAATCGCTTCCGGCTGTTGAAAAGTAGGGGGCCGGAAATTCAAAATCCGTATTGGGATTTTGGTTGAATCCAAATTTTTCGGCAAAATCGGCAAGCTCGGTTTTGCCTAAAACGCGTTGCCCAAGTTTGCCGAATACGGGGTTTATGGATTCAGCAAAGGCCATTTCCAGCGTCACCTGATTGGTATATTTTGTTTTTTGGTTTGTTAACTGGCGTTTGTACAGGGTGTATTTCCCGCCGTTGAAATATAGGGGGGTTGTGGCCGTGTAGTTTAATGTTTCCACGGCAGCAGATGCCGTGACGATTTTAAAAAGGCTGGCGGCCGGATATATGGCTGAAGTACAGGGGTTGGTGCCCGGCTTGTTCTCGTTGAATCCGGCCATGGCTTTGATGAATCCGGTGTTGCCGTCCATGGCCACCATGGCGATAAGCTCGGGCTTTCCCCTCTCCAGGGTCTTCAGATGATTCAGGGTCCTGACTAATCTATCCTGAAGGCGTGTGTCCAGTTGGGTGTGGATGGTGTATGTCCAGGACGGCCCGTCCGCAAAGAATCGGTCTGTGCCTGCATTGAGAATATCAATATTTTTGATCAGGGCTTTGACGTCGGATCGTCCAAGATGATTGGGCGGGGCAGGTTCACTTGCGACCTTATCCGGCTTTGGGGAAAACAGCCCCAGGCTAATTTTGTATGCGGCATAGACCCCAGCCCAGATCAATGCACAGACAGTCCCGCCAAGGCAGATAAAAACCGCAATTTTGCGTATGCGGTCGGCCGTGGACCGTTTCTTTTTTTGCTGCTTATAGCTTGCCTGAAAGTCTCGCCAGGACTGTTCTGTTTTAATGGAATCCAAAGAAATATCTCAAATTAAAGCTATTTAACCGGGCAGCCCGGCTTGGGATTGCCGTTAAACCCGGAAAGAACAAGGTTTTTCTTTAAACTTCCTGCAAGCACCATGCCTTCGGACAACTCTCCCATAAGCTTCACGGGTTTGGGGTTGGCCACGACAATGACTGCTTTGCCCACCACCTCTTCCGGCGTATAGGATTTGCCGATACCCGCCACGATTTGCCGGGTCTGGGCGCCTAAATTGACTTGAAGTTTAAGCAGTTTGTCAGATTTTTCAATCCGTTCGGCAGACTCAATTTTACCGGCTCTTAAATCTATTTTAGAGAAATCGTCAATGGTGATTTCCTCTTTTAAAGCCGGTTTCAATGGTTTGGGTGCCGGGGGGGCTGCCGCTTTTTTATCAACGTCTACCCGGGGGAAAAGAATCTGGGGTTTTGCCAGGGTAATACCAGGTGGTATCTGTCCCCAGGGCCGTACGGCATCAAGGGAGAAAAAGCCTTTTCCGGGCAGCTCAAGGCCAAGGGCTGCTGTGATTTTTTCACTGGTTTGAGGCATAACCGGCCAGATCAGGCCTGCCACAAAGCGAATGCCTTCCAGCAGTTCGTACAACACCGTACCAAGATCTTCCGTCCGGTCCGGATCTTTGGCCAGGGCCCAGGGTTCATTGGCAACAATGTATTTATTCATGGAGGACACCATTTCCCACACACTTGCAAGGGCCTTGTGAAACTGGTAGTCGGCCATGGCCTTTGTGTATGCGTCCAAGGCGGCGTCTGCCTGCGGTTTGAGGCTTAAGCCGTTGCCGGAATCCGCAGCCGGCCCTTGAATGGTTCCCTTGAAATATTTGTGGTTCATGGAGAGCACACGGGAGAACAGATTGCCCAGGTCATTGGCAAGGTCTGAGTTGATCCTTGCCACAATAACATCTTCGGTGAAATTGGCATCCAGGCCGAATACCATCTCCCGCATCAGAAAATATCGGAACGCATCTACACCGAATTGGCCTGATACTTCCACTGGGTCGGTGACATTGCCGATGCTTTTCGACATTTTAGACCCCTGGACATTCCAGAATCCGTGGACGTTTAGCCCGTTGTATGTCTCAATGCCGGCGGCTTTGAGCATGATGGGCCAGTAAATACCATGGGGTTTTATAATGTCTTTGGCCACAAAATGCCGGGTGGTGGCCCAGTATTTTTTAAACATGTCACCATCCGGGTATCCAAGGGCCGTGATGTAGTTGACCAGGGCATCAAACCATACATAAGTGACATACTCTTCATCAAAGGGCAGGGTGATACCCCAGGTCAGCCGGGTTTTGGGCCGGGAGATGCACAGGTCTTCCAAGGGCTCCTTAAGAAATGACAGAAGCTCCTTTCTGTACTGTTCGGGCTGGATGAATTCCGGGTGGGTTTCGATATGCTCAATGAGCCAATCCTGGTATTTGCTCATTTTAAAGAAATAGTTTGATTCCTTGATGGTTTCCGGCACGGTGCCGTGGTCCGGGCACTTGCCGTCCACAAGCTCACGCTCCTGGTAAAATCTTTCACACCCGAAACAGTAGATACCCTCATAACTTGAAAAGTAAATGTCCCCTTTGTCGTAAATGGTGGACAAAACAGATTTCACCACCTCAATATGCTCAGGGTCGGTTGTCCGGATAAAGTGATTGTTTTCTATATTGAGCAGGGGCAGGACATCCTGGAATAGTTTGCTGATTTTATCCGCGTAAGCCTTGGGCGTGGTGTTCTCTTTTTCAGCCGCCTGAACGATTTTATCCCCGTGTTCATCCGTTCCCGTTAAAAAGAAGGTGTCCGCACCTTCCATCTTTTTAAAACGGGTGGCAACATCTGCTGCAATGGAGGTATAGGCATGGCCGAGATGGGGTTTGGCGTTCACATAGTAAATGGGCGTGGTATAGTATTGACAAGTCATTGAGATGGGTTCCTAAGTGTTTTTTTTCAGTTGTGACAGAAATATTTCCTTTTCCGTGCGGTCATCAAGTCTGACAGTGACGCTTTGCCTGAGAACATTCTGGCGGACGACTTTGCCCTGGGCATCTTCAACCGTGATGATTTTGCCCAGTTTCGGCATTTTTTTCTTGTAGTAGCGGTAGGTTTTATCTTCAAAGGTTAAACAGCACATCAACCGGCCGCATACCCCTGAAATTTTTGTGGGGTTTAAACTCAGTCCCTGTTCCTTTGCCATTTTTATGGAGACCGGATCAAAGGTATGCATAAAAGATGAGCAGCACAGTTCCCGGCCGCATTTCCCCACACCGCCCACATGCTTGGACAGGTTTCGGATGCCCACCTGGCGCATTTCAATGCGGATGGAAAACTCCTTGACCAGAAGTTTGATCAGTTCCCTGAAATCAATTCTGCCGTCCGCCGTATAAAAAAAAGTCAGCTTGTTCCTGTCAAAGGTGCTTTCCACACTGAACAGGTTCATTAAAAGAGACAGGTCTTTTATGCATTTAAGACAGTATTCATGGGCCCTAATTTCCAGTGATTTAAGTTCCTTGCGCCAAGTGAAATCCTCCTGGGTAGCCAGTCTGACAATATTTTTTAAGGATTTTTCGTCTTTATCCTTTTCCTGGGAAGGGACGGCAACAATGCCGAACCCCAAGCCCTGTTCGGTTTCAACAATTACCCGGTCTCCTAAGTTCACGACCAGGGCATTGCTGTTGAAATCGTATATTTTACCTGCGGTTTTAAATTTAACGCCGGTAACATTTACCATATAATCGGCCTCTTTATTACTATAAGGATAAGGAGAGGAAAAAACGGTCAAGGGTCAGTCTTGTGCCGCTGTTGGATTCCAGTCTTTTTTCCGTCTCATGAAACAGTGTCATCCACTTTAGCATCCGAGCGTATGAATGCATTGTACTAATATCTTTAAATGCACTTAAAAAATCAAGGTTAACTATTTTATCGGGCATGTATTTTAATATGCAAAAGTCCCTGAATACCGTCCGAAGCACTGCCATGGCATCATGAAAATATTCCGGACGGGCTGACAGCAGCCTGGACAGATCAAGGTTTTTAAAAGCGCTTTGATGGGGGGGGGCCGTTAAACACCGGCATACCTCTTTGATTAACCATGGCCGCAGCATGTGCCAGTCGGGCGCCTTGTCTTTATGCCGTCCTGAAAGCCGCAGGGCCTGGTCCAGATCGCTTCCGGCCGTTCCACTGATAATATGGGCGGTTTTTGGATCAAGCCCGTATTGTGTGTGTAAAATAC
>JAKSBO010000089.1 GCA_022361095.1 Desulfobacterales bacterium
ACATGTCAAGGAAAACCTGTGACCCACTTTATTAAAAAAGCAGCATCCATCAGTTCGATTACGCTGATTTCAAGAATACTTGGCATGATAAGGGATGCGGTCATTGCGTTTATATTTGGGGCAGCTACGGTCTCTGACGCTTTTTTTATCGCATTCAGGCCCTTTGATCTGATCCGGAAAATGATGTCCGACGGTATTTTAAGCATTTCGTTTATCCCGTTGTTTGCAGCGCAGTTTGCCCAAAATAAAAAAGATCAGGCCGTGGCCGTGTTTTTAAACGCCTTGTTTTTTATATCCGTTGCAGGGGTGCTTCTGGTGGGTTTCGGGATCTATTTTGCGCCTTTTTTGATTGAGTTTTTTGCCCCGGGGTATGGGGCGGGATCATACTCTCATACATTGTCCTGTCTGTTGTTCAGGATAATGACGCCTTATATGTTCATTATCTTATTTGTGGCCCTGTCCATGAGCGTGCTGCATGCAGCGGGAAATTTTCATGTGCCTGCTGCCACGCCGATTCTGCTCAATCTTTGTATTATCACGGCCGCTGTGCTGTTTGCCGGCAGATTTACGCCGAAGATTTTAGTGCTGGCCATTGGGGTAACCATTGGCGGTATTGTTCAGCTTGCTTTTCAATTGCCCAGCCTTGCAAAGCTCGGCATGTTTGATTTCAAGGCCTTTGTCCGGGTGCATTCCCAGGTAAAAAAAGCCTTTATTTCCCTTGGCCCTTCCATGATCGGGGCCGCAGCCTTCCAGATTAATTTGCTGGTGGCGGGACTTACCGCCTCAGCGCTTGATCCCGGAGCGGTTTCTTATCTTAATTATGCCGAGCGCCTGGTTCAGTTTCCCCTGGCTTTGGTGGCCTCGCCCGTTGCCACGGTTTTATTGCCCATGCTGTCCGCAATGGCAGGTACCTGTTGTATTAAAACCGGAAAACACGCCGGGGGAGTACCTGGATTTCATTTTTTGGATCAAACCCGGGAAACCCGGGATTTAGGCATTTTGTTTGATGCCGGTGTGCGTATGGTATTTTTTTTTAATGATTCCTGCAACCGTGGGCATCATCGCACTGAACCGGCCGATTGTCCTGTTGCTGTTCGGCAGGGGCGCCTTTGATCTGACAGCCGTGAATCAGACCGGCCAATGTCTTGTTTTTCTGGCGCTTGGCCTTTGGGCCGTTGCCGGAACCCGGCTGTTTGTGGCGTTTCACTATGCATTGTCCAATGTTCGCCGGCCATTTTGGGCCGGGGTTGTCTCCATTGGGTGCAATGTGTTGCTTTGCCGGTTTTTTGTGCAGCACATGGGGGTGACCGGGCTTGGTTTGGCCGTATCCTTGTCCGCTGTGGCCGGATTTGCCCTGCTTGCCGCATCCGGGCCTTTCGGGCTTCGGGGCAGGGCGGTGCCTGTTTGCGCTTGCAGAGCTGTTTTCATGTCTGTTATAATGTTCTTTCTGGTGCGATGGATATGGGGTTTTTGGGCAGAGAGTTCAAAACTATTCCAGGCCGCAGGCCTTATTATCAGCATCACCATCGGGGCCGGTTGTTACCTGGTGGGGGCACGGCTTACATCGAATCCGGAAATGGCGATGCTCATAAGGATTTTTTTTAAACACAAATGAACCGTATGGAAAAAATATGTCTGTATCTGGCCATGGGAGGAGCGGTGTTTCTCCTCTTCATGTTTTTTTTCTCCA
>JAKSBO010000898.1 GCA_022361095.1 Desulfobacterales bacterium
AAGTATATCTTTTTCAAAACCAAATGATGAATGGTTAAAGGCTCAAGTAGACAGCGAAGAGTATTCTAGTAAAAGTGAACTTGTCAATGACTTAATTCGACAGGCTAGAAAACAACAAACACAAATTGATTGGTTAAGAGCTAAATTAGACAAAGCTGAAAATAGTGGATTTACCAATGATACCAAGGAAGAAATTTTGAAACAATCAAAATCGTTCCTTAATGGTCAATTATAAATTAAGTAATTCGGCAAAACAAGACTTGATTCGTATTCATCATTTTGGTGTTGAAAAATTCGGGGAAAGCCAAGCAGACAAATATTTTAGAACATTTTTTGATTACTTCGATATAATTGCAGAAAGACCATTTGCCTTTGAATCTGTTGATTATATAAAACCAGGATACAGAAGGTGCGTTTGTGGCTCTGATAGTATTTACTACAAAATCAATAACGAGACCGTTGAAATTATGGCTATTGTTGGAATGCAAGACTTGGAAAATATTCTATAGCATTGAGCAGAATCTACATTTCCACAAACTGGATTTTTTCTATACTGACTTCGCTTAAAAACTATAATAAGATAAGTACTGTTGCCAATAACACGCTGCCATAGCGCATTCGGGATTCGTGGAGTATTGGAAAATCCTTAGCTTATGCAACCAGTGCCAAAGTGGTGATTTATGAACAATGCGTTTGCTTTTCATAGGTGTTCATGATTTACAATTGGCTTTAAAAATATAAGTTAAAACAAATACAGCGCTTTGGCTCAGATCAATTTGGAAAGATTGTAAGGTTAAAATCCCTCACGACGCCATGCAGCGGGACCGTTGGGCACAATACACGTAAATGAAACATATTCACATCATAGCAATAATTGTTTTAGCTTCTTGCAGTTTTAACAAACCGTCTAGTAAGACTTTGGGATTCTGCGATAATGAGTTAAAGCTCATTAGCTATGACAGTATGGCTCCAATTACAAATTATGATTTGACGGATATAAGAAATAATGTATGGGCTAAATTTGATTCAATATTTGAGGATTATTACTGCAGGCAAGTTAGTTTGAAGGTTAATTTTAATTTAGATAGTATTAATCGGACTAAACTATTATTGTATTCTAATAATTACATCAACTGCACAGACATTGAGGATATTCCCTTGTTTAACCCTTACGTGCATTGGATTCATATTTACTTGAACAAGAATGACACTCTTTATATTCGAAGACAGTTATCGAATTTAGATTCAGTAGAGAATGAAGTAATTAAGCGCTATCACGAATTGCATATAGAAAAGTATCCTAAAGTAAATATTGCATTGTTATGGGACTCTGAAACAAATAAGGAAAAAATGTCAAAACTTATACATGACTGTTTAAAGGGGTATTTACATGTAGCTAATGAAGTGAGTAATGACATATTTCAGAAACC
>JAKSBO010001123.1 GCA_022361095.1 Desulfobacterales bacterium
TATATTTTGAGGATTAAAAATTGTTTCCAACGCCGAAGTTGGGCAAATTAAACAAACTGGATCATCGAGTAAGAAAATACCACGGCGCCAACCGGGGAGGGTGATCCGTCAGGGTAAGAAGCGCATCAAGCCGATGGGATATTTTTCATTAAATCCAGGGTCTGCGGACTCAAAGGGCAGTCCATCTCCTGCATTCTTTTCCGGCAGTCCGTGAAGGTTTTATGGGCAAGGCCATATTGCCCGTCAGCAAGGAAAAAACAGATCAGTTCCCGGTATATGGATTCATCAAAGGGGTCTGTTTTAATAAAATTTTGTGCATACATAATCCCCGCCGCCGAATCCTTGTTCCTTTTGCACAACACGGTCAGCATACGGCAGAGCCTGCAGTACAGATTCTTGGTTTCATCCTGAAGCCGGATACACCAGTCCTGGTAAGGTCCGTCCTTTAGAAACGGTCCGGTGTAGAGCTGTTCTGCCTCCCTGGCCGCGGCAAAGGCGTCCCGGGACAATCCTTTCTCAATGTCCAGGGCTTTTTCAGCCATTGTCCGGAATTTTGTTATATCCAGATCTCCCCCGGGGCCTAAAGAGAGTTTGTAATGATCATTTTTGCGTTGGATATATGCGGACGGCGCGCGCGGCGGCAGATCCGGTTCCAGGAGTTTGCGCAACCGGCTCATGGCCGTGTTGAAGCGTTTGCCTGTTTTGTCCGGGTCTTGGTCCGGCCAGAGCATTTCCACCAGCACATCCTTGGGGATAAATCCCCGGGATTGATGCACGGCCAGGTATTGAAACAAGATAAGGGCTTTGGCGCCAGGCCACTGGCTGTGTTCAATCTTCCTGCCCGCCACAGAGACCTGGAACCGGCCCAGCATCCGGATTTGCAGCCCTTGCCGTGCCGGCGCCCGGCGGGGGTGTGCACCAAGGGCTTTGAGATAGGATGAAAAGATGGATTCGGGCTTGAATTCGGCCATGACCTGAATCAACCGGCCTGCTTCTTTCAACACAAGCCGGTCAAACTGTTTGTTCCCGGCAATGGCAAGTCCTTTTTGAAAATGACGCCAGGCCTTCTCGTTTTGACCCAGGGCATGGCTGCACCCGGCGTCCAGAAGCCAGGCCGAGCACAAATACCAGGGGGCGGACTTCAGGTGCTTTCGGGCCCGGGACAGACAGGCGCCGGCATCTTCAAATGCGTTGCAGGCCATGAATATCCGGGCATGGGTAATCGAAATAATGGCTTCTGTTACGGGAAGTCCATACCCCTTGATAACATTTAAGGCCCGGGTGGCCTGGGAACGGGCACCGGAAATATCATCCGAGGCCAGGCTGATTTTCGCCATGAGATCCAGGGCATTGGCCATGCCCCACCGGTTTCCGGGCCGCCGGAAAATTTTAAACGCTGCCTCTGCATGGGTTTGGGCGGCATCCGGCTGCCCCAGCCCCAGATGGTTTTCAGACCATGAAAGGAAAAGCCAGCCGTTCTGGCTGTCCCGTAATTGTATCTTTTGGGCGATCCGTATCCCTTTTTTAGCAAAGGCCACGCCTGTTTCATATTTGCCCAGCAGGCAATCCGTGGCAGAGGCATGGTAATAGGCCAGGGGAAGAAACGCTTCCAGGCCTGCCGACGTGCACCGGGAAATTAAATCCAGGTTCACCGCCTTGGATTCTTCAAAATCTCCTTGGATATAAAGAATATACGTCCTTGCAATATCCATGGCGGCAATGGCGGTGAATTGCTCAAATTCAGGGAAATTTTCGATCACAACCCTGGCCTGGGATTCATAGGTGTGTGCGTCGTCTATGTCCCCGAGTACGGCGCAGAAAAAGGACAAATACATCACTGCCAGGATATAGGTGGCGGGATCTGCCTTTGCCTCATCCAGGACCTGGACCATCAGGTCTCTGGCTTCCGGGATATGTCCGGTGTAATAGTATTGAGCCCCTAAGTCCACCAGGCATTTGGCCACATACGTATCCGAGTTGGCGTTTCTGAGGATTCGGCAGGCCGAAGTCAGGCAGGCAATGGATTTATCCGTCCGGCCGAAATAGGAGTGTTGCTTGGCTTCCATGAACAGCAGTCTGGGGTTTGCAGCTATGATTTCTTTAGGGATTTTTTCAAGGCAGGTCTTTATAAACCTGATTTTTCCCTGGGCCAGCAATTCCAGTTCAAACGCCGTCATAAAACGAACCGCATCATCATAGGCATGGGCCTCTATGTAATGGACCAGGGCCATGGTATTTTCCCGGGCCTCCATAAGGCCTGCAATTTTTAAGTGAAATTGTTTGATCTCAGATTCCGTATGGGTTTGATTCAGTTTTTTCAAAAGAAAGTCACGGAACAGATGGTGGTAATGAAACACAGTTTTGTTCTCGTCTATGGGGAACACCATTAGATGCGCTGCCATCATTTGGTCAAAACGGGTTTTAGAATCCGTCAGGCTGAAAATGCGGTCGCAAACCGTTGTTTCCATGTGGTCCATGAGCGCGGTTCTGACCATGAACTGCTGCATGTCATACGGTTGGGTCTCAAACAGGTTTTCCTCCAGGAAATCAAACATATGATCTTTAGACATGCCGGTATCCGCGATTCCGGGGCAGGGCAGTGCGCCGGCCTCTTTTTCAAGGGCCGCGCCGAACAGAATCAGGCCGGCGGCCCAGCCCCCTGTCCGGGCGTGAAGGGCTGACAGTGTCCGGGCCCCGGGCACCTGGTGATGTACCCGGGAAAAAAGGGCGGCGGTCTCATCAAGGGAAAAGGCAAGATCCGGTTCATGGATCTCCAGGATCTGCCGGCGTACCCGCAGGTTGGACAATTTTAAGGGCGGGTCGTTTCTTGATATGAGGACAAGCCGGACATGATACGGCAGTCGCTTTAGAAGAAATTCCATACACGAATGAATACTCAAAAAATCGGGGGCGTCATTTTTTCCGGCAGTGCCTAAAAGATGGTAATCATCCAAAACAATAAAAAGGTCTTTATCCTTTCTTGATTCCAGTATTTTGATAAGTTCCAGGAACCTTGCCTCGTGCCCCTCTGTGCCGCCTTCGTCAAATCCGTTTTCACAAAGCAAGCCCATAATGCCGGGGTAAATTTTTTCCAGTCCCCGGATCAGATAGCTGGTGAAGGTGGTGAGATCCTGGTCAAACCGATCCAGTCGATACCAGACCAGGGCCCGGTTCCCGGTGGACAGGTCCGACAGGGCCTGGGCGACCAGTGTTGTTTTGCCGTATCCGGCCCCTGCTGAGACCAGGATCAGGCGCTTTCCTTCAAGGTTTGTGAGTTTCCGGATCAATCGCTGCCGTTGCAGCAGATTGCCCAGGTGGGGGGGGATGAGTTTTGATTCCAGAATATCCATTTTTAATCCATCCATGACAGGTAACAAAAATATAGTGATGTACCGTGCTCTTTTTTACAACGCCAACCCCGCACCGCCCGGTTCCGGTAATGAGGCAATCCCGGCCCGGGAGGTCAGGCGTATAAACTCCTGGAGGAAGACAAGGGATGCGTTATTCTTGAGAAATACGGCCTGCCAGGTAAGATACATGCCGGGCCGGGTAATGGACAACGCCCGGATCGGACGATCATTGACCTGGGATTGTATCGCCCATGCCGGGGCCATGGCAATGCCGAAACCGGCAACGGTCATCTCCATCATGGCGGCCGGATCTCCCACCACCATAAACCGTTTGGGATGAATTCCCCTGGGTTTCAAATACTTTTGGAAAAAACGGTTTCGGGATCCGGGCCGGGTGGATATAAAATTTTCTTTATTAAAATCGGTAAAATCGAGCCATTTTTTTTGGGCCAAAGGATGATCATACCTTAAAACGGCCACCATCTCATCCCTGAAGAGCGGGATTTTGGATAACTTTTCACCGGGTTCGTCAAGCACACTGACCACCAGATGATAGATCCCTTTTTCCAGTTCCCGGGACGCATTGACAGCATTGCCGATTTCCAGTTCCACATTGGGAAATTTCTCTTGGAACGCTCCCATGACCTTTGGCAGCCACCGGTAACAGAAAATACATTGGGTCCCGACTTTAAGTTCCCCGGTCTCGCCTGAGACCATACGGGCAATATCGGTCTCCGTATCTTCCATCATACGGATGACCTGATCAGCAGTCGCCAGGATTTTTTGGCCCATTGGGGTGAGCAGCATTTTTTTTCGGGTGCGGTGAAACAACGGGGTTTGCAGCCGGGTTTCAATCTCTTTGAGCTGCTGGCTTAGGGCGGACTGGGATAGGAAAAGCGCCTTGGCCGCCCCGGTCAGTGTGCCGGTCCCGGCAATGGTCTGTACCATCCTTAAATGTTTGA
>JAKSBO010000531.1 GCA_022361095.1 Desulfobacterales bacterium
CAGGCGGCCCGCTTGCATTTGGACTTGACGTATAAATAGTAGTTACTATAATAGTCACTAAATTTGATTTGGAGGCTATATTGATGCAGCAGTCAGACACCTGGGACGCCATAAAAGCCGGTATCCCCATATTTATCGGATATTTCCCGGCCGCCGTGGCCTTTGGAATTCTGGCCAGAACCACAGGCACCAACTTTGGTGAAGCCATGCTGTTTTCCATTGTTGTCTTTGCCGGTGCCAGTCAATTTATTGCCTTAAATCTGCTGGCGACAGGCATGGGCCCTGTGGGGATTATACTGACCACTTTGCTGGTCAATTTCCGGCACTTTCTTATGAGCGCATATTTAGCCACCCGGATTCGTGAAAGAGCGGTTAAATATTATCTGCCCATGGCCTTTGGCGTAACCGATGAGACCTTTTCAGTGATCTCTTTTACACAAAAAAAATTGACCCGGCAGTTTGTCATGCTCCTGGAACTGACCGCTTATAGCGGGTGGGTGTCCGGCACCCTGGCGGGATTTGTGCTTGGCAGATTTATGCCCGGTATTCTTACTCAAAGCATGGGCGTAGCCTTGTATGCGCTTTTGTTGGCAATTCTTATGCCTGAATTGAAATCCTCTTTGCGTTCGCTTGTTCTGGCAATTTCTTCAGGGCTGTTTAACTGGTTCCTGGTGACAGCGAATATTCTGCCAAAAGGGTGGAGTATTATCGTCTGTATTCTGGTGGTCGCCTCTGCCGGTGCCTTTTTCAATCCCGGATTCATAAAAAAGGACAATGCCCATGGATAGGAGCCTGATTCCCTTAATTTTCGGCATGGCCGCCGTTACTTATTTGCCGCGCCTTGCCCCGTTTCTTTTTTTCAGGAATGCAAGGATACCCGCTCGCCTGGATGCCTTTTTAAAGTGTATCCCTGTGGCTGCCATTGGTGCACTGATCCTTCCCGGCGTTTTTACCGCCACGCCGGATCTGCCCTGGGCCGGCGTGGCGGGCATGGCCTTTACCCTGGTTTACGGCCTCTTTAAAGGGGGGATCATTATTCCCGTGCTGGGGTCCGTAGCCGTAGCCTGGTTGGTTTTAAGCTGTGTTTGAACAAAAAGTTACCCACCTGCGGCGTTGTAGAAAAATCCGCCAAAATATAAAATCGGGTTTCACAACCATTAGGTTGCTCCGGTTGAAAATTTTTCTGCGCCTTGCATCTGGGCAACTTTTTGTTCAAACACCAATGCCTGTTTCATCATTAGGGGTGTATAATTATGGATAAAGTTGCGCAGATTACGGATCATATGAAGGCGTTAGGCTTTTCTGTTTATGAATGTAAAGCCTATCTGGCGCTTTTGGAAGAGTATCCTTTGAACGGATATGCCCTGAGCAAAGCTTCGGGTATTCCCCGGTCCCGGGTTTATGAGGTGCTTAAAAGCCTGATCGGAAAACAGATGGTGTTTGAGCAGGACAACGGAAAGTCAAAAGCATATACGCCCATGGATCCGGAAATTTTTATCAAAAAGCTTCGATCCCGGTTCCAGGGCATTTTTCAGGATTTGACCGAATATGCAGGCCAATTGTACCGGGAGCCAAAGCAGGACAACCCGTTGGTGGTGATCCAGGGAAGGGATAATATCCTCTCTTTTCTGGCTGTCCTGATCAAGGGGGCTCAAAAGCGCATTGCCCTGTCAATCTGGGATGAAGAACTCAGCCTGTTGACCCAAGAGCTGGATGCCGCCCTTGACCGGGGTGTGATGCTCCGGGGCATCTATTTTGGGCCCAAAAATGTTTATGGGGATCTTGTGCCCCACCGCAGGCTTGCACGGTACATGGCTGAGAAAAAAGAGCGGTTCTTGTCCGTGATCGTGGACCGCTGCCATGCCGTGTCCGGTGTTGTGTCCCGGGGGGCGGACTCAAAGGCGACCTGGACCCGGGATGAAGGATTCATTGAGGTCAGTGAAGATTATATTTCCCATGACCTGGTGGTTAATCTTTATTCGGCCTCCCTGGACAGGGCCGGGTATGAAAAATTTGAAACCTTTGCCGACAATGTCCATGACCGGTTTTTTCACTATTCAAAAAAAGAGCTGGATGCGTTTCGTGAGCTGATTGAGTAACACCACCGCCGGACCAATGAAACTGTCACAAAATCGGCCCCATTGGGATGTAAAAGTAATGTAAATCTCAACTGGTTTTTTTTAAAATTCATCCTGAAGCTTACGAAGATGTAACGCTTAAGTACTTGAAATCTTCGTGAACTTTGTCTTATTCCTAGTGGAAAAAACATTTATAAAAGCCAGATGCGGATGCCTTTTTCAGGTGAACAAAGGAGCTTGACACCATGACATAGTTTGAGTAATTTGTTGGGCAAATGTTTAACAAGGAGGACGATTCATGAAAGATTCCACTCCGTTCCAAGCCCAGGATCTTGCCCCTGACATGCAGAAAAAACAGTTGGTCGACATGTTCACCCGTATTGTTGTTCACTACGGCCTCTGGTTCAACGAGGTTCAGCACCAGATGGGCATGGAAAAGGCGCTTGCTGCGCTGGATACGGCCACACAATCTTCAATTGCCATTCTGATGAAACATCTGTCCCGGACCCTGGAATTTGAACTGGAAGAGGGCATGCCCAAAGCGTTGATGTCACTGGATGACGCCACAACCGAAAAATTGATGGCAGCCGTGGGAAAAGCCTGGCTGGCCAATGACGGTGTCTGGTTCCAGGCCGTGGAGTTTGCCCACGGCATGAATGATGCCAAACGGTGCAATGACTCCTGCTGGGCCCGGTTTTCCCCCTTTGAAGCCCACAGGATAAAAAATATTATAGGATTGGGTAAACATCCGGGGCTTGAGGGGCTCAAAAGAGCCTTGAACTTCAGGATGTACGCATTCATCAACGAGCAGAGTATTGTGGAAGAGACCGAAAACAGTTTTGTTTTTCAGATGAACGAATGCCGGGTCCAGCGGGCAAGGATGCGCAAGGGGCTTGATGATTATCCATGCAAGTCCGGCGGGCTTGTTGAGTACGCCCGTTTTGCCGAAGGCGTTGATGACAGAATTAAAACAGAGTGTATCGGGTGTCCGCCGGATCCCCATCCTGATACATGGTTCTGTGCATGGCGCTTCTCTATTGCACAATGATATTTTACCTATAATATCCTAATTCTAATTTGTTAGCTTTAAAAAGCCTTTAATTAACATGGGTAACCCCCCGGCTTTGCCGGGGGTTTACCCATGTTAATTATGATTATTGCGTTGCTAATCGGGGACAATAAGCTGATCGAAAAAAGGAAATTACAAATGGAATTTAGGCACCGACAACGCTATAAAGATATTCAAAGGTATATACAAAAGCAAAGCTAACAAAGTAGAACTAAATATTGAGGAAAATACTTTTTCTGATATGGCTCTTCGAAGCGGTAGAGGTTTTTTTGTACAAAAACCAAGTGGTGAGGCGTTGCCGGAGCTGTACGAAGTACTGGCGTTGTGAAAAAATACTTATCTACCTTTGAATTCAGGTGCTCTTTTTTCCCAAAAAGCACTCTGGCCCTCAATGAGATCCTCACTTAGATAACAGTGCTGCATTGATTCATTGGCTTTTTCCAGATCTTTTGCTGAAAGGGATCTTATGTTCTCAAACATGGAAATGGTTTTTTTAACTGATTTTAATGTCAACGGCGCATTTTGTGTAATTCTGCGGCTAAATTTCCTTACGTAATCTTCCAATTCTTCCTTTTTAACCAGGTAATCCACAAGGCCTTTTGAAAGAAGCGTTTCTCCTCTAAATATGTTTGCAGTATAGAAAATCTCCTTGGTTCTGGATATGCCAAATGCTTCAATAAACTGCCGGATACCATCGGGATCATATCCCACGCCAAGCCTTGCTGCTGTCATTCCAAGGCCAATGCCATTCCGGGCAATCCGTATATCGCAGCAGGCACAAAGATTAAACCCTCCCCCAAAGGCATCCCCGTTGAGCATTGCAATAACCGGATAGGGGAAAGCTTTTACTGCTTGAAAGGCAGATGTTACCTCATCGGGTGTTCTGACCAGAAGCCGGCGCTTTTGTCCGGAACTTAGGGCGCTGATGTCATATCCCGAAGAAAAGACTTCATCCCCGGATCCTCTTATTATGACACAACGGATGTCCGAAGCCTTTGATAAACGCTTAAGTTCCATTTCAAGTGCGCCAAGGATTCCCGGTGTAAGGGCATTACGTTTTACAGGGTTGTCAATGGTGAATGTTGCAATATGGTCTTTTTTTTCAATAATCAAGTGATCATTATCATTTTGAGGCATTTTACCTGTCCTTATTTCTATTAAGAATGAGCCTTATACTCGATCATCCAAATTATAGGGGCATTATTCAAATTCAAGGCGGGGAAAATTTTTAACCGGATGAATATACAATATATTTTGAGGATTAAAAATTTTTTCCAACGCGGAAGTTGGGCAAATTAACAAAAACTTGATCATCGAGTTATACCATTACCCTTCAAAGATATTGATCAGTTTCTGCACAGCTGCTACTGCTGGAAGCACCTCGTCAGCCACTTCTTTTTCAATCCCTGGAAGGGTCTCAACGATCTTTGGATGCCGGGTAAATAAATTGCGTAGATGCTCATCAACCATGTCGTGTACCCAGTTGATGTTCTGCTGTCTCCGGTGATTATCAAATACACCTGATTCGCCTGTAATTTCTTTGAATTTTAGAATTACCTTCCATATCTCTTCAATGCCCTTGTCCTTTATTGCCGAGCAGGTAAAGGCATGAGAGATCCAGCCTTCAGTTGAGGGCTGCAGATAATGCATGGCACGTTCATATTCGTTTCGTGCCATCTCAGCAGGGCGCTTGTTATCCCCATCAGCTTTGTTGATAATCAGAGCATCGGCAAGCTCCATGATGCCTTTCTTGATTCCCTGGAGCTCATCGCCGGCACCTGCCAGCATAAGCAGCAAAAAGAAATCAGACATGGAACGAACTGTTGTTTCACTCTGTCCAACGCCAACAGTTTCAATCAGGATTACATCAAAACCTGCAGCCTCACAGATCAGCATGGTTTCTCTGGTTTTTCTTGCAACTCCGCCAAGGGTACCACCGGAAGGAGAGGGGCGGATAAAGCAACGCTCATCACGTCCGATACGCTCCATTCTGGTTTTGTCACCCAGGATGCTGCCGCCTGATTTGGAACTGCTGGGATCAACGGCAAGTACCGCTACCTTGTACCCGTTATTAATCAGAAAATATCCAAGGGATTCAATAAAGGTACTTTTTCCTACTCCCGGAACACCTGTGATGCCCACCCGGATGGATTTTCCAGTGTGTGGAAGCAACGTTTTTAATACGTCCTGGGCTTCATCGGTATGGGCCGGCAGGTTGCTTTCAACAAGCGTGATAGCGCGGCCAAGAATACCGCGATCGGTATTTAATACACCCTCGGCAAGTTGTGCAGGCGTCAGTTTAGGTCTTGCATATTTGCTTTTTTTCTTTCCTTTTCCGGCGGTTTTATAGGAACGTATACCATCATGTCCGGCTGCGACGCCGTCCATGACACTGCATGCAAAGCCTTCACCTCCGCCTTCAGGAACCCATGACGGTCGTTTTGGATCGTTTGACATATGTGAACCTTTCCTCTTGGTTGAGGTTATCAGCTCCTCTTTGTGGAATGGGTCCGAAATAATTTAACCTGGGAGCGCGGGCGTCTCGCCCGCATCGTTACTGCAGGCGGGACGCCTGCGCTCCCGGATATAGCAAAATGGGCAAGTTATTTAAGACTCGTTCCTGTATATTGAAAAAAAGGAACCGATAGGAAACTCATTCGTCAGAATGCAGCCTGGAATGGAGTTCTTCCAATACCTTCTGCGCAGCAACCGGGATAACTGTACCCGGGCCAAAGATGGCTGCTGCGCCGCTTTCATAGAGAAAATCATAGTCTGGTGCCGGAATAACACCGCCGATGACAGCCATGATATCAGGCCGTCCCAGTTTTTCCAGTTCTTCAACAAGCGCCGGCAGCAAGGTCTTGTGACCGGCGGCAAGTGAGCTGAATCCAATAATATGACAGTCGTTTTCCACTGCTTGACGTGCAGCTTCCTCCGGGGTCTGGAAAAGCGGTCCAACGTCCACGTCAAAACCAAGATCTGCAAAGGCGGTGGCGACAACCTTCGCGCCACGGTCATGGCCGTCCTGACCAAGCTTGGCTACCATAATGCGAGGACGACGACCTTCAAGCTCCTCGAATTCCTTGGTCATTTGAATGACTTTGTCCATCTCTTCCTGTTCGGAAAATTCAGCTTTATAAATACCGGATATTGATCGAATCACAGCGGAATGCCTCCCCCAGGGTTTCTCCAGTGCATCGGATATTTCTCCAAGTGATGCCCGCACACGAGCAGCCTCAATAGACAATGCCATCAAATTACCCTCACCGGTTTCAGCACACTTGGTGAGCGCATCCAATGCCTGCCGGCATTTAACAGGATCGCGCATGGATTTTAGTTTTTCAAGATTCTTTATTTGCTGCTCACGTACAACCGTATTATCAATCTCAAGGGTATCAATAGCGTCTTCCTCTTCAAGACGATAGGAGTTAACCCCAATAATCTTTTCTTTGCCTGAGTCAATACCTGCCTGACGACGGGCTGCCGCCTCTTCAATACGCATCTTTGGAAGCCCGGTTTCCGTTGCCTTTGCCATACCGCCCAGTTGTTCAACCTCCATGATATGTCCCCAGGCACGTTTCATGATAGCGCCGGTAAGCGCTTCCACGTAGTAGGAACCGCCCCATGGATCAGCAGGCCTGCAGATATTGGTTTCGTCCTGCAGATAGAGCTGGGTGTTACGCGCAATACGCGCGGAGAAATCCGTTGGCAGTGCAATCGCCTCATCAAGTGAGTTGGTATGCAGTGACTGTGTATGACCCAGTGATGCTGCCAGGGCTTCGATTGCAGTTCGACAGACATTGTTGAAGGGGTCACCTTCAGTAAGCGACCAACCGGAAGTCTGGCTGTGTGTACGAAGCGCAAGCGATTTTACGCTCTTTGGCTCAAATGTTTTGATAATTTTTGCCCAGAGTACCCGCGCTGCGCGCATCTTGGCGATTTCCATGAAATAGTTCATGCCCTGGGCCCAGAAAAAGGAGAGGCGCGGCGCAAAGGCATCAATACTCATGCCGGCTTCAATTCCGGCTCTTGCGTATGCCCATCCGTCAGCAAGGGTATAGGCCATCTCTATGTCCGAGGTTGCGCCGGCCTCCTGCAGATGATATCCGGAGATACTGATGGAGTTATATTTAGGCATGTTCTGGGAAGTATAGGCAAAAATATCCGAAATAATCCTCATGGATTCTGCCGGCGGATAAATATAGGTATTCCGCACCATGTATTCCTTGAGGATGTCGTTCTGGATGGTGCCGGCGAGCTTATCCTGGCTTACGCCCTGTTCTTCAGCAGCTACAACATAGAAGGCAAGGATCGGCAACACCGCACCGTTCATGGTCATGGAGACGGTCATCTCATCAAGTGGAATACCATCGAACAAAACGTTCATGTCCAGAATGGAGTCAACCGCAACGCCTGCCTTTCCGACGTCACCTAGAACGCGGGGATGATCAGAGTCATATCCACGGTGAGTGGCAAGGTCAAAGGCAATGGAAAGACCTTTCTGACCTGCCGCAAGGTTTTTTTTGTAAAACGCATTACTTTCTTCTGCGGTGGAGAAACCTGCGTACTGACGAACTGTCCATGGACGCATAACGTACATGGTGGCATAAGGGCCGCGCAGATAAGGCGGAATACCCGCATGATAGCCGAGATGATCCAGTCCGTCGTATGCCTTTCTGGTGTACATGGGGTCAACATCGATCTGTTCAACAGTCTTCCAGACCAGATCTTCAGCAGTCATACCGGTTTCTTTCCGGATGGTGTCCGCCCATTTTTTATAGGTCATCCGGGGCTTGCCGGTGTTAAACACCATTTTTGTGAAATCAGGATTATTCATTGCGGTACTCATGTTATATCACCCCCATGTGTTTTTGCAGTTTGCCCAGGAGATCTATCGCATTGGAACGAATGTGCACAAATTCATCAACACCCGCTTCCTTGAATGCTTCAATGTGATCCTTTGGCATTCCGGCCAGGAGAATCATAACTTCCGGATTGTTTTCTTTGATTTTTTTGGCGATCACCGGAACAACCTTAACATACATATCATCGGTACCGGTGATGATGACGGCCTTTGCTCCTGATTCAAGGGCAGCGTCGGCTGCTTCTTCAGGGGTGTCAAAACCGGTATTGGGGATGGTTTCAAACGCTGCAACATTAAAAAAGGCAGTGGAGAAATCCGCGCGGCCTTTATGTTTGGGGACCGGACCGTTATTGGCAAGAAAGAGTTTGGGGGCGTCACCGGTCTTTTCAATATAGGCCTCCGTTGCCCGGCGAACCTTTTCAAAGGCCTCTGCGCCGCGATGGATGTTCAGCGCATTAATCGTTTCATTGCCATCTACACCCTGACGAAGCGCAGCACTCAGTTCTCCAAGGGTTGCGCCCTGTACGGCGGCCTTTGCGGCATTATCAACTATGGCTGCGTTTATACTTGCCTTTTCACTGCTCACTGAATCAAGAAGCGATGCGAGATCGGCTCCTTTTTGTATGGCGGAAAGCTGCCGGCTGCGATCTTTCTGAAAGGCGATGGTGTCAAAATCATCGGCTTCTTCTTTTTTCTCAGCAAGATTGGGGTACATATTGGTACCAACAAAGACATCTTTTCTGACTGCAATGCTTTTCTGCTTGGCTGCAGCGATCTCAGCTGTCTTATCCTGGGGGAAATTTTGCCCAAGCGCTTTAAATAGTCCGCCTTTGCCTTCAATTTCCTGAAAAAGCGGCCAGATTTTTTCTGCAAGCTCGCTTGTCATGTTTTCCATATACCAGGAGCCGCCTGCAGGATCAACAACGCGGCCAAGATGGCCTTCGTCCCTGAGTAGAATTTGAACATTTCGTGCAATACGTCTGGAGAATTCATTGGGCTGACGGAAAATTTCATCAAAAGGCCCAACATGCATGGAATCAACACCTCCAAGAATAGCAGAAAAAGCCTCGGTTGAAACACGCAGCATATTAACCCATGGGTCAACATGGGTCTTATTCCAGGTAGAGGTTCGGCCGTGGATGAACATTTTCTGGCCTTCATCACCAGCGCCAAAGGCCTCAGCGACCTTGCACCAGGCCATACGGGCTGCACGGAATTTGGCAAGTTCCATAAACAAATCCCCACCAATGGAGAAGGAGAATATGATACTGTTTGCAGCGGTATCAATATCAACGCCACGTTTCTGCATGGCCCGAATATATTCAACCGCAACAGCAATACCAAAAGCAACCTCTTCAACTGCACTGCCGCCGGAATATTGATAGTATTCGCCATGGACACAGGCTGTTTTGAGCTCAGGTGCATTGTCTTTGGCCCAGAGAACCACCTGCGCCATCTCGTCATATGCCTTTTCAAGCGAAATTGGAAGCGTTCCTTCTTTGGCAAGATATCCAAGCGGATCCACGCCAAGACAGCCTTTTACGTCTGCAATGCGTTTACCCTGTTTTGTAAGATATGCTGAAAAGAGCGCTGCCATGCCTGCCCCGGAAAAACCGCTGTGCAAGAGTATAGGTAGCTGGGTTATGTCTATATTGGCAAGCGCAGTCTCAAGGTCATTCACACTTGCAACAGAAAGTCCGCCGATACCAACTATGTCAGCCCCGGCCTGATCAGGGTTCAGCCCCTGACTGGTTGCCTTGTCAAAAGGTATGTTCAGCGCATCCTGGCCCCTGTTCAAATCATTGACAGCAGCTTCATTGAATTCTTCCGGATCCGGAGTGGTAATTTCCTGGGCAATCTTCCATGTTTCAATTAGATTTCCTTGGGCGGATGTGCCGCGAACATACGGTGCCTGACCCGGCAGGGCATCAATGTGGTCCAGCTTCTCCATGTCTGCCTGAAAGTACATGGGCTGGATGTCGATTCCTTCATAGGTTTTTTTGATCATCACCTTGTCATACGGCTTTCCCTTAAGCAGCTTCAATGTCGCTTCGTGCCATTCCGCATAGGTGTTTGCCGGAAAATCCTTCAGGATGTCTAAGGCATCACTCATTGTATTCTCCTAAAATTTTGATGACAGCTAGGAACTTGCTTTTTACCAGGCAAGGTATAACAAAAGTTGAAAATATGATCAAGAGTTGGAATATGGTCCCAACAGGGAACGGCTACAACATATTGTGGCCGTCCCCTGTCGAGTCACTTATATTTCCGGCCATGGCGCATCAAATATTTCACGACATCTTTTAAACGCTTCACTTAAACCTTTAATTAAGTTGCTTCTAATTTCTTTGGCACTTGAAACTGTCCAATCAAGCACGCCTGTTTCAGTTGCATCATTTTTCGCTTTTGCTTTTTCAAGATATTTCTCAACAAAATCAATTCTAAACGCTTCAGCTTTTTCTTTGCTTTCTTTTTGCATAATTTTGTTGTATTTTCTTGCACCAAGCAGGTCAAATGCAGCATGAACACCCATTACTGCCATAGTCGCATCTTCAAGAGCCATGTAAACAATACCTGGTCTTAAGAATTTACTAAATGCTTGAATTTGACGTCCGCCATAGTTTTGATTTAATACTAATGATACGACTGGAACTTCACCTAAGATATTAGCATCAAGAGATTGAGCACCAATTGCCTGGATTCTGTATCTTTCTTGTTGTGATCCCGGTACGAATCCGGAAGAGTTGGATAACATAACAATTGGAATATTATTATTGTTCATTAACTGTGTAAACACTCTAAATTTCTCTGTTCCAAAAGCATCTGCGCCACCCCCCTGAATTTGTGGTTGGTCAGCAATCACACCTACTGTATACCCATTAAGTGACGCAAGACCTGTAATAAAATTTGGTCCGTAAGAAGTATTCATTGCACTATAGAGCCCAAGGAAACTATCTTTATCAAAAGCTGGCTTGATCACTGATTCTATCATGTCATATGGCTCAGCTTTATCAACTGGAACTTTTGGTTCTTCTTGGGCTTCAACAGCTAAATCTTTATTATAAGTTATTTCAAATTTTGAAATAACTTTTTGAGCAAGATCATAAGCTTCTTTAAAATTTTCAACAATGAAAGTTGAGTTTTTCTGGGCAAAAGCAAGATCATTTTCGCAAATATTTTCCGGTTTTATAAAAACAACCACATCAGCAGTACTATTTATTTCAGCAAGTGTTAAACCATCAATATGTGTAACAATATGACCTCTAACGCCTGCTTTTTC
>JAKSBO010000063.1 GCA_022361095.1 Desulfobacterales bacterium
AAGCCCTAAGGGCCTTTTCAAAATTTTTGCTGGAAAAAATAGAAACCACAGGAAAATCCGGCCGAATAAGCCCTTTTGCCGCATTTTGGATGGCCGTGTGAATCTGCTCCAGGGGAAGACCGAATACATAGGAGGCCCCAATCAACGCCCCCATGCTGTTGCCGCCGAGCAGATCAATTGGAATGCCTTTTTCCTCAAACGCCTTTAATGCCCCCAGGTGGGCAAAGCCCCGGGCACCACCGCCCCCCAGCACAACCCCAACAGCTTTACCCACCAAAAACCGGGCAATCCGCAGGTAATCGGATAAATCATCCAAACTTGCCGGGTATACACGCTCCACATCTCTTAGTACCTGCCACGCCAGTTTATCCTCACAATGGCTTGTTTTTTCAGGATGAAGAACGATGAGGTGCTTTCGCATCAGTTGAACACCGGGTTCACTTGCCAGCTCAGCCTCCACCCTGGACCGCTTTTTTTCAGATCCCGATTGTGCAACAAACAAAATCTGATCGGCGTAAGCAATAACTTCGGACATCAATCCTGCATCAAATGCCGTGGCATGATAGATCAAAAAATCGTTTTCCGCTTCCATGCGGTCAATATTATAGTTTTGTTCCACATTGCCGCCTTCCAGTACAACATGCAGGGCCTTACCCAGAACAGAGAATGCCCGGGTCAAATTATGCGACACCCTGCCGGCATCCACCCCGTCTGAAAGCGGGATAACAATAAACGCGTGGGCTCGTTTCTGTTTTTTTACCCGGCGGGAATGGCGCAAATGATTATATATGGCCTGGGAAAAGACCCGATTCATGTCCAAGGGAAAGCGGTGCAGTAATTGCTCAAAATCTTGTTTTGAAAGTATCCCGAGAACGGAATTTCTTAATGCGGTAATATCGGCAGTCCTGGGCTGATCCAGTATGACGCCCAGTTCGCCGACAATTTCACCCGGCAGAATCTCATTATACAACATCAGATTGCCGTCCGTGTCCTTCCGGGTGACCCTCAACCGGCCGGAAACCAGAATAAACATCGACTGTTCATGCGCACCTTCAACAATAACATGGGTACCGGCAGCCACCTCCTTGATCTGAAGGCGGTCAACCAGTTCATTTAAAATCGTATCTGAAAGTTGCCGGAATTCCACGCCGGATTTCAGCAATGGGACAATCTGATCTTTATAATTCTTCATTTCAACCTCTAAAAGTATGGATCCGCAGATACTGCCACGCCGGGCAAAACACTTTTTTGCGAAATAATCGACGATCAGTTGACGACGTACTCCCTGTTATCGTAGAATTCGCTTTAAGATTTCAGGAAAGCCCACTTTTAGAAAGGGCCTTCGATCTTTTTTACGGGCAATGCCGTAAAACGGTTCCAGAATACGAAAAACGCTGCGGATTGTATCATACATTTAAACAAAGATGAACCAGGGCATTTTTAATTCCTCACATGGGGATATGACAGATAATGCGGGAAAATCCATTTCATAAAAAAGGCAGACTCAAAAAAACAGCCATTGCCTGGATCTGGCCTGTTATGTTGTCAGGATTCATCCTCTATGCCTTTTTGCGACACGATTTTCCAGCAATGACAAACGGATTTCAACACATTGCCTGGCCCCTAATGGGTGTGTCCGTTGGATTTAACATCTTCATTTTATACTTCCGTGTTTATAAATGGGCTATTCTTTTCAAGCCCATGAACCGTAGATTTAAATACTTCAACATGTGCCTTTCCCTCTTTGCCGGCGGACTTGTCAACATGGTTATCCCGGCAAGGGCAGGCGGCCTGGTTCAGGCCTTTCTCATCGGAAAAAAAGAGAACGAGAGTTTTTTTACAGCCTTTGGGACCGTTGCCCTGGTCAGGATATTTGACAGCATCATGCTTATTTTTCTCGGTATTTTAATTTTGCTGATACGAAACACTCCCCAGACAGGGGATGCATACTTTAAATCCATTTTGGAAACCGCCGGAACGTCCGGTATTTTTTTAGCACTCCTTGTCATGATTTTGTTTGTGTTCACGAAAAACCCAACAAACCAGGACAAATTAATACACCTATTGCTTGTGCCTGTGCCTGACCGGTTCAAGCCTGGGACACAAAATGCCGTCAGCCGTTTCCGCCAGGGATTGATATGCCTTAACTTTGCCGGGTATGTCTGTTTGGGGCTATTGTTAAGCCTTCTTTTCTGGTTATTATGCGGGATAAACGTATTTATTCTGCTCAGGGCCCTGGGTATTGAACTTGGGGGAATGTTGCCCTCTTTTTTAATCCTTCTGGCCCAGGCCTTTTCCATGGGCATTCCGGCACCGGCCAATATAGGCCCGTATCATGCGGCCACGGTAACCGTCCTCTCTTTTTACGGTGTGCCTGCCCAATCTGCGCTCTATGCAGCCATTGTCATGCACGGAGCCATGTTTATTTCAAATACGTTTCCAGGACTATTTTATCTATGGTTGGATAAGACACCGATATTTGCGATGCTCAAAGGACTCAAAAATGTCAACCAAAACTTGCGATAATCTCTATCCCCTCTCCCTGATTCAAAAAGATATCTGGCTCTCCCAGATGATCCATAATGAGATTCCACTCTATAATATTGGCGGCAATGTCAAAATCAACGGCTATATTGACGTTAACGTTTTCATTGAAGCCCACTATATAATGTCCCAACAGAATGACGCTTTCAGAATGGTGTTTCACAAGGGAGATACCCTGCCCTGTTTTGGTTTTTCCGATGCTGCCGGGGAAATGGTCTTAAAAGATTTTTCAAACCATGCAGATCCTGATAAATCGGCTATGCAGTGGTGGGAAAAAGAGTTCTGCAAACCCTTTGAAATTTACAATGCCCAATTGTCCAGGTATTTTCTTCTGAAAACATCTGAAAAGAGCTTTTATTATGCGGTGTGCGCCCATCACCTGACAATGGACGGATACTGTTTTGCCCTTCTCCACCAACGACTGATTGAAAACTATAACGCACTCATAAAGGGTTCCGGAAAGACCGGCGGCAAACCATCCTATGTTGATTTTCTTTCAGATGATTTAGCATACAGGTCATCCGATGCGTTCAGGCAGGCAAACGCGTATTGGTCTAAAAAATTTGAAACCATTCCAAGGCCGGTTATTCCGCGCCGGTACGCAGCAGAGTACGAAAAAAGCGCAACCCCCAGCGCCTTTTCCCATATCCGGCTCAGCCCTGATTTCTACTATCAGTTGATCAAATATTCAAAACAGCGCCAGGGAAATGTTTTTTTTCTCATGGCTGCGGTTTTGTATACCTATTTTCTGCGGACCACTGATATCAGGCAGTTTGTTTTTTCCATACCCTTGCTCAACCGGCCGACACTTGAATTCATGGATACCATGGGACCGTTTGTCAATGTGGTTCCGGTCTGCCTTGATTTTGGGCTGGATATTGATATTCAAACCTTTTTTGAACTGCTGAAGGCCGAATTAAAAGAGTCCTTTCCACACCAGCGGTTTCCCATAGGAGAAATCAACCGGGCCGCAAAACTCAAAAAGACCGGACGGGATCAGCTTTTTGATGTGAGTCTCTCCTATGAAAAATTCGACTACAGCGTTATGGATTATAACGGGACCGGATGTGAGGTCAATACCATGCATAGCGGCTGGGAACAGACCCCTTTGACCCTGGCCATAAAAGAGTATCAGAAAAAGACAGGCGTAAAACTCGAATTTTACTACAACCTGGCCGCATACAAACCCGATGAGATCGAATTTTTAATGGAACGGGTGCGGTACATGCTGGAACAACTTTTAGACAAACCGGACACCCCTTTAAATCAACTAAACATCCTGCCGGCCAGGGAATCGAAAAAACTGCTGGAGGCATTCAACCGCCAAAGCCGAAGCAGCCCGGACCCATGTGAAACCATTTGCCGAAAAATCGCCCAGGCAGCCGGGGCCTATCCGGACCATGCCGCCGTTCAACTGGGCAGCCGGAAAATCTCCTATGGGAATCTAAGCGAAAAATCCGACCGCCTGGCCTCCTATCTGAGCCCTTTGCTTGAAAAGCCTGAAACCATTGTTGGTGTCTATGTCGACAGATCCATTGAAATGGTGGTGGGCATCCTCGCCATACTCAAGGCAGGGGGTGCCTACGTGCCCCTGGACCCGGATTATCCCCCAAAACGAACGCAATTCATGATTGAGGACTCCGGAACGTCAATCATTTTAACCTTGAATAAATTTTCATCAAGGCTTGCCGGAAACACAACATGCGACCTTATTGTTTTTGATGATTTCCCCTATGAAACCCAGGTTGCCGAACGAGCCCAAGCGCCCCTGAAAGCCCACCACCTGGCCTATGTGATTTACACCTCAGGCACAACCGGCCGGCCCAAAGGGGTCATGTGCACCCATGGCGGGCTTATCAACCTTGTGGCCGCCCAGAATAAAATATTTGACATTTGCCATGGCAGCAGGGTCCTGCAATTTGCCTCACTAAACTTTGACGCCTCGGTTTCAGAAATGTTTACCGCCCTTTCGGCCGGCGCAACCCTGGTTCTGGCGGAAAAAGAGAATTTAATGCCGGGCCCCCCGCTGCTCTCCACCCTTGAAAAACAAACCATCACCCATGTGACACTGCCCCCGTCCGCCCTTGCCGTTATGGACCCTGTGCCGCTGCCCGGCCTTGCCACCCTGGTTACCGCAGGAGAACCCTGCCCGTCACGGCTCTTTAAGAAATGGGGAAACGGTCGCCGGTTTATCAACGCATACGGCCCCACCGAAGCCACGGTCTGTGCCTCCGCCTGCATTTGCACTGATGAAGACGCTGACCGGCTTCCCATAGGCCGCCCCATTGACAATACAAGCCTCCATGTCCTGAACAAAGATCTTGAACCGGTACCCATTGGGGTACCCGGACAATTGTATATCGGCGGTGCCGGTGTCGCCCGGGGGTACCTGAACCGGCCCGAACTTACCCGGGAAAAATTTATTGACAATCCGTTCAAAGACCTTTCAGGGCATGAAAGGCTATACCGAACCGGGGACATGGTTCGTTTTTTAACCGATTCCACCCTGGTATTTATGGGCCGGTATGACCACCAGGTCAAAATCAGGGGATTCAGAATCGAGCCCGAAGAGATTGAAAAGGTGATTTCAGGCCACCCCCGAATATCCCAGGTTGTTGTAATCCCCAAAACAAATCCGTCATCGCAAAGATCCCTTGTTGCATTTTTCTCAGGCCTTAAAGGTGCAACAGGCAACTGCCTTGCCCGGGAGATCAGACAATTTGCCGAAAAAAACCTGCCCGGCTACATGATCCCGTCCGGATTCATCCCCATAGACGAAATGCCCTATACGCCAAGTGGCAAAATAGACCGGCGGCTGTTGGAAAGTATGGATATTCAGACCATCCGCCCCCAAACCGCCAAACATCTTCCGGCCAATGAAACCGAAGAAAAGCTGATTGCCCTTTTTTCCCAAATCATGCATGGGGATGCCCTATCCTTAGAGCCCCATGACGACTTTTTCAAATCCGGCATGGATTCCCTTGCCGCAGTAAGGTTTATCAATATCCTGGAAAAAACGTTCAACCACCGGCTGCGCTTTTCCGAACTGATGGACAACTGCACCCCCCACACCCTGGCAAACCTGGTGTCCGGCCCCACAGGCTTAACCCGCCGCCAAACGATTGTTCCCATTACAGAAAGCGGCACCAAACCGCCTTTCTTTTGTATCACCGCAGGCTTTGGGGATATAATCAAGCTGCGCCAGTTGTCCCATCACCTTGGAAATGATCAGCCCTTTTTCATGGTCCAGCCCAATGATGACGGTCCGGCAATGGGTGCAACCCCTCTGGCCCAGCAGTATGCAGCCCATATTTTGGACAAAAGCCCCAGCGGCCCGTACAGGCTTGGCGGCTACAGTGCAGGCGGATTGATGGCTTATGAAACCGCCCGTCTGCTCAAAGAACAGGGCCATGAGGTGGAAATTCTAGCATTGATCGGGGCACCGCGCAGCTATAATCAACTTGCCCGCCTTGTGAACAAAAAGATCAGATCCATCATGTTACGGCTGCTGCCGGACTATGAAAAAAAGGGCGTTTCAAACAGTATAGAGATCCTGAGAGCTGTTTTCCTTGACAAAGGACTCCAATATCATTTGGCGGCTTTGGCGGGATACCGCCCCGGGGCTTACAAGGGGAAAATTGATTATTTCCAGGGCAAGTGGGCGATATCCAGATTTTCGGGTACCCACAGGATCTGGAGCAGACATGCAAAGGGCCCCTTTGAACTGCACATGCTCCCCGGCAACCATGACAGTTTCATGAAGGCACCCCATGTGGCCAAACTGGCCGGCAGACTCAGGCAATGCCTTGCCGGCCCCGACCCCAACAAAGGCAAAGACAAATGAATATTACAATTGTGGCCTTGGGCTCCAGTGGAGATGCCTATCCTTCCATCGCCCTTGGGCTTGGATTAAAAAAGGCCGGATGCAGGGTATGCCTTGCGGCCAACCCGGTTTTTGAAGCTGATGCCCTGAAGCGGGGCATCAATTTTTCTCCCATACAAACCATGCTACGGCAATCTTTAGCAGACACCCCCAACAGCATCAAACCGTCCAAACCACTGAACCCTTTGCGGTTTTTGAGATCTAAAAAAAAGCATATCGTACCGATTCTGGAGCAGATCGTCACAGATATCCGCCATGCCTGCCGGGATGCGGATTTGATTCTTTACAACATGCTGGGCCTGCCGGCCCATCATTTTGCCAAGCAGACCGGCATCAAAGCATTTCCCCTTTGCCTTCAGCCCCTGGGACGGACCAATGAATTTCCAAGCCCTGTGATTTCCTCAAATATCCATATTCCCAAAATGCTTAATGCAGCAAGCTACAGGGTGGTTGAAAAATGCATGGCTCTTTTTTTAAACAACAGCGATCAGTTAAAAGGCAAAGCCTCTTTCCAGGAATTTTTCCAGGAGGTATACTCTGAAAACATCCCCGTTTTCCATGGTTTCAGCGCCTGCATTCTTCCAAAACCGTCCGACTGGTCAGACAATATGCATATCACCGGTTACTGGTTTCTGGATCCCCCCCGGGACTGGTCTGCCCCCAAAAGCCTGCAAAGATTTCTCAGCCGGGGTTCGGCACCGGTATGTGTCGGGTTTGGCTCCATGAATGATCCGGATATCAACATTACCATTAAAAAAACCGTGCAGGGAATCCTTCAGGCCGGCCACCGGGTGATTCTTTTAACGGGCTGGAGCGAAGAAAACCCCGGCGAACCGGACAACCCCGATATTTACGTGGCAAAAAACATCCCCCATTCCTGGCTTTTTCCCAGGGTCTGCGCCGTGGTCCACCATGGCGGTGCCGGCACCACGGGGGCTGCCCTCAGGGCAGGCATACCATCAATTATCATCCCGTTCTTTTTTGACCAGGGATTCTGGGCCGACAGGCTTGAAAAATTAGGGGCAGGACCGCCGCGCCTGTCCAAAAAAGCGTTAACGCCCCAAATCGTGACATCCTGCATCGAAAAAATATTAGACGATAAAATCATGCAGCACAGACTTGAAGATCTCAGCTTTAAGCTGAAGGCGGAAAACGGCGTTAAAAATACGGTAAATCTTTTGTTAAATAATTGACTGCTTTCGCCGTTTCGTATAAGGTGTTTCCTCCGATTGTGAAGTTTCCATAAAGAAAAAGTCAAGCTCAGCTATATTACTGTCATCTTTTAATCGCTCGGAGGTATATACATGTCTGGCAATTTTTTTAAAAATGTAAAAATAAGTCTTAAATTATGGGGGTTAACCGGTATTTTACTTTTATCCCTTCTGATCCTTGGCAGCAGTTCGTATTTGCTTATCACACAAATCATTCACAATAGCCACGAATTTGCTATAGATGCTAAGTATACCGAAAAAATACTTGAAATTGAAGTCGGCCATCTGGAATGGTCAAATGAGATTAAAGACCTGTTTGTTCAAAATAAGGAGAAGCTTGAGGTTCAATTTGACCATGAACAATGTTCCTTTGGCAAATTTCTGGCAAGTGATGAAGCCGCGCACCTGTCAAAACTGTCCCCTGAAATAGAAAAGATTTTAAAGGATATCGTACCTGTCCATAAAAAGCTGCATGATTCCGCAGCTAAAATTAATGATGCCTGGGCGCAAACCCACCAGGGGCTGGGACTGAAACTGGAAAAGCTGTTGGCAGCACATTTGGAATGGATGCAGTCCGTTTCACAAGCCATCATGACCCAATCAAAAATCAATGTACATACAGATCCTGAAACATGTAAATTAGGTAAATGGCTCAATGGAAAAAAAGGACAAAGAATCATAGCCCAATGGCCTGAGTTTGCAGCGATTATTAAAAAAATTCATAAACCGCACAAAGCGCTTCATGCCTCTGTGTTCCAAATTAATCGAGCGGCAACCCTTGAAGAAAAAATAAACGTATATAATCAAATCATCCCTCCCGCATATAA
>JAKSBO010000710.1 GCA_022361095.1 Desulfobacterales bacterium
AACCGACATGGACCTTAAATTTGAAAGTCTGCTGGACAATATAGGAGAACAGATCCTCCAGGAACTTTCCGAAAATGCCCGGATCAGTTTCAGTGAACTCGGAAGAAAAGTGGGCCTTTCCAGCCCGGCTGTCACGGAACGGGTTAAAAAAATGGAAGACGCAGGCATTATCAAAGGCTACAAAGCGGTCATTGACAAGAAAGAAGATGCCGGCAAAATCATGGCATTTATTGTTATGACCACCCTTGCCCAACATTATAAAAAGATAAAACAGATCCTTGAAGCCCAGCCAGGCACCGTGGAATGCCACCACCTCAGCGGTGAAGATTCACTGATGATCAAGGTAGCCGTGGAAGGTGTGGAAAGACTCGAGGCGCTTGTGGAGACCCTTGGCACCTACGGTAAAACCCGGACATCCATTGTTCTGTCCACCTTTCTGGACAAAACTGTATGCTGATGCCTAAATCTTACATCAGTGCCGTTGCCTTACCGGTACTATATATTCAAATTAAAACCACCAAGGTCACGAAAGCAAAATAAGGTAATCTCCAATGTCAGACAATCTCACCATCCTTGCCGGCCAAACAGCTTATGAGCATATTAAAGAAAACGGGCTTGCTCCAAACGACATCGATGCCATGCTCGGGGCATCGGGCGCAGCCAAATGGCTGAGCATTTACGGGCTTGACTCCGCCATTTTTTCCCAGTGGTTTTCAGGCCGGATCAAGCCATTGCATTTGTTCGGGACCTCCATCGGGGCATGGAAATTTGCCGCAGCAGCCCAAAGCAATTGCCGGGAAGCCTTTGACCGCCTCAAACACGCGTATATCCATCAGCATTATAAAGGCAGGGTTTCGGCCGTTGAGATCGCCAGGGAAACCCGGCGGATCATGAATGAATTTCTCACACACCAGGCCATTGATGAAGTTCTGAACCATCCCTGGATCCGCATTGGGTTTTCGGCAGCCCGGTGCAAAGGCCTCATCGGTTCAAAACACAGTGCTGTGCAGGCCATGGGCGTTGGACAGGCGTTTGCCCTGAATGCAATATCCAGGAAACTTCAGCGGTTTTGTTTTGAACGCGTCCTTTTCCACCATCCCCAATATGACACCGGAATACTGGAAGAGAACAACTTCCCCACAACACCCATCCCCCTGGACCGGCAAAATTTTTCCCAGGCAATCCTGGCATCCGGGTCCATCCCCATGGTCATGGCGGGCGTAACCCATATTCCAGGTGCACCTGGAGGGACATACCGGGACGGCGGCCTGCTGGATTACCACCCGGCGTTTGCCCTGAGCCCGGAACAGACGGGGTTTATTTTGTATCCCCATTTTTATACGCAACTGACCCCTGGATGGTTTGATAAAAAATTTGCCAGCCGAAGGGTTAAAGGCAAGGCAGTGGACCGGGTGATTCTTTTGGCCCCGTCCCCTGAATTTGTCTCCACCCTGCCCTTTGGCCGCATCCCTGACCGCCGGGATTTTATCCGCCTTATGGGCAGGGATAATGAAAGAATTCAGTCCTGGAACAAAGCTGCGGAGATGTGCAGGGTATTAGGATATGAATTCATGGAAGCCTCAGAAAACGGGTCCATCAAAGACAAAGTCAAAAAATTTGATTAATGAGGAATTACCCCAGATCCTGGTTGGCTTTTAAAATATTTAAGATCTCGTCAATTTTCTCCTGGGCATTCCGGGCATCCAAGGTGCAACCGCCGGCACCGAAATGCCCGCCGCCACCGTAACGGGCAAGCATTGATCCCACATTCACCCGGCATTCGGGATTGAAAATGCTGTGCCCGACACTGAGAAGGACTTGTTTTTTCTCCTGTCCGGCATACCGGATCTTCACACTGGCAATGGCATCGGCAAACAGGCTGTAGGTTAAAAAACGGTTGCCCGAAGGAACGGTTTCAAGGCCCCTGAAATCGGTCACGGAAATGCGCTCCACCATAGTGGTATGGGTTTCCAGGTGATGCTTAAACGCCCTGTTTTCCTCGATCACTTCCCGGCACCGGCGATCCACATCGGGATCATCTAATACGGCATCAATATCGGTTTTGCCAAGCATATCCACCAGGCGATTCCAATAGGGAATATCCTGAAAATCGTTATTTTTAAGGGTCATGGACAAAATCAGATAAGGATAGTCCTCGGGTGCCCGGACCTGTTCCCGGGTCAGATCAGCAGAATCAATCATATCGGTTTGATCCACCAGTTCATCAAACCGGCTGTCCAGAAGATTTTGCTTTTTATAATAGGTATAGATAACACCGGCGGCGGACGGTGCAATTTCAAAAGCTCCGGGTACCGCTTTTGCGGGTTTGTTGGAAATATGGTGATCAAACCACAAAAGGGCATTAGGATGCCAGGGCAGGTTGGCAAGGACGTCACCCTCCCGGATATCAGCGGTACCCGATTGCATATCATTGGGCTCTATCCAATATATCGGTAAAGACGGTTCAAGGACCTGGCGCAGAAGGACGGCACAAACAATGCCGTCAAAATCAGGACGGGTGACGATTCTCATTGTATTTCCTCTTATAAATCTATTTGTTCAACTACACCGGCAATAATCCGGTTCAATTTTTCAGATGCCTTTGCTGCGGTCCCCACCACAGCC
>JAKSBO010000720.1 GCA_022361095.1 Desulfobacterales bacterium
CAAACCCATAAAAAAACGCAGAATAAGCCTTCGGCTGAGATTTATATTCGGGCTGGTTTTTTTTGTTACCGCCCTGGGTTTATGCATCAGTGTGATCATGTACTTTCATTACAACTCCATAATGCAGTCCGAGATCAGCCAGCGCTCCCGGATGCTTTTAGCCCAGTCCGATGCCATCCAAAGTTATGTCAAGACCGTGCTGCGGCCCCGGATGTTTGACACCCTGCCCAAGGGAGACTTTATCCTTGAAGCCATGTCCTCCTCCTATATTTCCCGCCAGATCATGGGGCGCCTGGGCACCGAAGATGCCGAAAGCTATCATTACCGGAGGGTGTCGAGAAATCCAAGAAATCCGGCATCCATGCCCGACGAATTTGAAGCCGGCCTGATCCGAACCTTCAACCAGGATAAATCCCTGCTGTTCTGGGAGGATACGACCTTTGTCAAAGACCGGGAATATCACCTGGTGGCCCGCCCCGTAACCTTTACCCAAAGCTGTCAGCAATGCCACGGAGACCCGGCTGACGCACCTGGGGAACTCATTGCCATCTACGGCAGCACCAGCGGATTTCATTACCGGGAAAACGAGGTCGGCGGTGTTGTGGTGGCGGGCTTTCCCGTGGAGATGATCAAAAGCCCCGCCCGGGAACTGACCTTTCAATATTTAAGCCTGTATCTGTTGGGCATTTTTTTCTTTATGGCGCTGATCAGTCTTTTTTTTGACCAATTGGTTATGAAAAGCCTTAAAAATCTGACCCGGATTTTTGAAACCCGTTTTTCAGGGGAGCGGGAGCTGTCCATTATCAAGAAACTGGACCGCAAAGACGAAATTGAAGGACTTATGGAGGGTGTGGATGAACTGGCCGGCTGTCTGTCCGAGGCCAGAAATGAGCTGGAAGATTATGCCCAGAATCTCGAAAAAATGGTGGATGACCGGACCCGGGCCCTGGATGCCAAAGCCACCAGGCATCTGGCAGACATGCGGCTCTTTGTCAGCCTTTTATCCCGGTTTGCCACGGCCAAAGACAACCGGCAGCTTATCATGGATCTGGTGGAGAGTGTCGGCAGCCGGTACAATGCAAGACAGGCGGTTTACTACTTCACAGTGGTTTCTGAAGATTCTTTTGCCTGGAAAGCCACAGGAGATATCCCTGCCCTCAACGATAAGATAAAAGATTTATTATGGCAAAACCATGTCCTTTTTACCGATACACAGCTCTATATCCCGGTTAAATCCCAGGAGAGCCACTGGGGAATTCTTGTCCTGATCTGGGACAAGGCCCCGGCTGCGGGAGAACTTAATACGGATATCCTCCTGGCTTTAGGGCAGCAGATGGCCATTCTCATTGAAAACCTTCATGTCTTTTCAAATATCAGATTCCAGCATGAAATGCTGCAATCGGTTTTCAACGGAATCTCCGACCCCTTGCTGCTCATTGATGAGACCTGCCGCACCATTGTTGCCAACCATGGCGCAAGAATCCTTTTTCCCCAGGAAAAAAAACCGGACCAGAGGCAAACACTAGAACGATTTTTATGTACCGGAGAACAAGGGCCGCCCGGAATTCTGGAGCGCCTTCTTCAAACCCGGCAGCCGGTAAAAGATGAAATCCGGACCCCGGACAACCGCCATTTTGATGTGGATCTCTATCCCTTGGGAATTCAGGACGGTGCCATGCGTATGGTGCTCTATGCCCGGGACATCACCCAGGAGAAAGAGATGCTGGCACGCATGCAGCAGGCCGAACGTCTTTCCGCCATTGGTAAAATGGCCGCAGGCGTTGCCCATGAGATCAATAATCCTTTGGGGGTCATCCAGGTCTATGCGGATCTGGTGAAGGATGCCGTTTCCAACGCAGATACCGTCAGGGATGTGGATATAATTTTGAAGCACACCCATACGGCTAAAAACGTGGTCCAAAACCTTTTACACCTTTCCCGGCCCCCCAAAACCACAGGAGGCAGTTGCGATCTCAATGCGGTCATCGCTTCGGAGATGGATATATTTACCCCCCAGGCAACCGCCAGGAATATTGCCATTGAAACCGACCTGTGCACGGAACAGGCCCTGGTGCATTGCCATGAGGCTGTTGTCGGTCAAATCCTGACCAATCTCTGGCTCAACGCCATGGACGCTTTGAAAGAGAGGGGCAGCAGAATCGTCATCTCCACACGAATCCAGGCGCCCGGCTGGGTCCGCATGACCATGGCGGACGATGGTTCGGGCATCAGCGATGAGGTACTGCCCACTATTTTCGACCCCTTTTTCACCACCAAAAAGGTGGGCAAGGGCACAGGACTAGGATTATCTATTATTTACGGATTTATAACCGAACTTGGGGGGCGGATTAGGGTGGAGAACAAGCCGATCACCCGATTTTGCATAGATCTTCCCGGCCCCATGACACAGACAGACAACCTGCCGCCAGATAAGGAATCATAAATATGACTGCGTTTTGTATCCTGGTTGTGGATGATGATGAGGACTTCCTTTCCGGAGTTATCCGCCAACTTGGTAAAAAATTTAATCATCTTGCCATCAAAGGGGCGTTGTCAGGCCCCCAAGCCCTTGCCGTTATGGCAGAAACAGAGGTTGGGGTGATGCTGTCCGACCTTCGCATGCCCGGTATGACCGGCCACGAGCTTTTGAAAAAAGCCCTTGGGCTCAACCCGTTTTTGTGTGCGGTGATGATCACGGGCTATGCAACGGTGGAGGCGGCTGTTCTTGCGCTGAAATCAGGGGCCTGGGATTTTGTGACCAAACCCCTGGAACGCGAGACACTGTTTCATACCGTGGAAAAAGCGGTGGCCCACTATGAACTGGCCCGGGAGAACAACCGGTTAAAAGCCCTGGTGTCCGAACTCTCCCCCAAAATGGGGGTGGGCTGGGACAGTCCGCGTATGAAGCAGCTTGCCGAAAAGATCTCTGCCATTGCAGTGACCGATTATACGGTCCTGGTCACCGGGGAGTCCGGTGTGGGAAAAGAGTTTATTGCCAGGGAAATTCACAGGCTTTCCGTGCGTACATCAAAGGCCTGCCACTGCCTGAACTGTCCGGCCATCCCCGAACCGCTTTTGGAAAGCGAACTGTTCGGCCATGTCAAAGGCGCTTTTACAGGGGCAGAACGCAACCGGGACGGATTTTTCCTGGCTGCGGACAAAGGCACCCTGATCCTGGATGAAATCGGGGATATCTCCCTGCCCATCCAGGCAAAATTGCTGAAATTCCTACAGGATAAGGAAGTCAAACCCGTGGGATCATCCACCCCCAAAACCACGGATGTCAGGATCATTGCCCTGACCAACCAGAACCTGGAAGACAGGATCCGGGACAACAGTTTCCGCCAGGACCTCTACTACCGGCTCAATGTATTGTCCATCACGGTTCCCCCGCTGCGGGAACGCCATGAGGACATTCCGCTCCTGGTCAGGACATTCATGGACCAGACCTGCAAGGAGATGAACCTTTCCCCCATGGAGGTGCATCCGGCTGCCATGGCCTACCTGGCCAGGCAACCCTGGCCGGGAAATGTCAGGGAACTGCTCAACTACGTCCGCCGACTCACGGTATTTTCCAATGGCCAGGCCATAGACATGGGACTGATACGAATGGTGGACGGGGATCTGGGCGACGGCATG
>JAKSBO010001094.1 GCA_022361095.1 Desulfobacterales bacterium
ATCTATCCCTTTGCCGTGATTATGAACAAACGGGCCTGGGATAAGCTGCCCAACGATGCAAAGCAGGCCATGGACGGCATGATCGAAGAACAGGCCGCCTGGACCGGCGAATACATGGACCGGCATGTGAGCGATTCCATTGCCTGGTCAAAACAAGAGCACCAGGTTGAAGTGATAACCCTGTCGCCTGGGAAAAAGGCCGAGTGGAATGCGTCCCTTGCCCCCATTACGGAAAACTGGATCAAAAAGGCCAATGAAAGCGGTCTGCCCGGAGATCAGATTGTCAAAGAGATTAAGGATCTTATCGTAAAGCGCTCTGCAGAATAATAACAGACCCATGGAAACCATTGAAAAAATAAGCGACCTCCTTAACCGGTGCGCGGGGATCATCGCCGGGACCATCCTGGTGTTCATGATCCTTTTAACCATGGGCAATATTGTCCTGCGCAGGGTCTGGGTGCCCATCCGGGGCACCTATGAAATCATGGGCTTTGCAGGGGCCGTGATCACGGCCCTCTCCATGGGGTTTACCCAGAAAAAAAGAGAGCATATCCATGTGGATATTTTGATCAGCCGGTTTCCCCGAAGTGTCAAAAAGGCCGTGTTTGCCGTGAACAATGGATTATGCACCCTGTTTTTCCTTGTGGCCGCCTGGTATGTGGGCCGCCGGGGCATGACCCTTCTTGAAACAGGCGAGGTGTCGGAAACCCTCAGGATGGTCTATTATCCCTTTGCCTTTGTGGTGGCATTCGGCTGCTTTCTGCTGGCGGCCATGCTGTTTATTGATCTGATCAAACTCTTTATTCTGAAGGACGCCAAATGAGCCTGACCCTGGTGGGCATCCTCGGGATTGCCCTTCTGCTGCTGCTTCTGTTCGTGTTCGGCATGCCCGTGGGGTTTGCCATGGCCCTGGTGGGCTTTGGCGGATTTTCCTATATTATCAACCTCAATGCCGGTGTAAACATGGTCAGCCAGGAGCTATGGTCGGTGTTTTCCAAGTACGGGCTGACCGTGATTCCCCTGTTTGTGTTCATGGGGCAGATCGCCTTTTATTCCGGGGTCAATGAACGCCTTTACAAGGCGGCGTATAAGTGGGTCGGCCATATCCGGGGCGGTATTGCCATGGCCACCATCCTGGCCTGTGCCGCCTTTGCCGCCATCTGCGGGTCCAATACGGCTACGGCC
>JAKSBO010000081.1 GCA_022361095.1 Desulfobacterales bacterium
AGTTTGATAGGCTTCGGTAGGCGGTGAAGCCCCCTAGGCCATTCAGTGCTCTACCTCCGTTTCTCTAAATCTGAGGCTAGCCCTAAAGCTATTTCGGGGAGAACCAGCTATCTCCGAGTTCGATTGGAATTTCTCCTCTATCCACAAGTCATCCCAGCCTTTTTCAACAGACATGGGTTCGGGCCTCCACGAAATTTTACTTTCGCTTCACCCTGCTCATGGATAGGTCACCCGGTTTCGGGTCTACGGCATGCAACTAAATGCGCCCAGTTAAGACTCGCTTTCGCTGCGGCTCCAGACCAAAGGTCCTTAACCTTGCTGCATACCGTAACTCGTTGGCCCGTTCTACAAAAAGTACATGGTCGTTCATATAAAGAACTTCCACTGCTTGTAGACATAGGGTTTCAGGTTCTATTTCACTCCCCTCCCGGGGTTCTTTTCACCTTTCCCTCACGGTACTATCCTCTATCGGTCACCAGGTAGTATTTAGCCTTGGGAGGTGGTCCTCCCTGCTTCCCACAAGGTTTCACGTGCCTCGTGGTACTCTGGAGTAGTGCCAAGGATCTTCTTCTTTCACCTACAGGACTTTCACCTTCTGCGGTGGGCCTTTCCAGACCTCTTCGGTTAGAATACCTTCCTTTTTATGGCTCTATCCACAACCCCTAAAGCCGTAGCTCTAGGTTTGGGCTCTTCCCCGTTCGCTCGCCGCTACTGAGGGAATCGATTTTTCTTTCTCTTCCTCAGGGTACTTAGATGTTTCAGTTCCCCTGGTTGCCTCCAACTGCCTATGTATTCAGCAGAAGGTATCTAAGGTTTACTTAGATGGGTTTCCCCATTCGGACATTCCCGGATCAAAGCTTGCTTGCAGCTACCCGAGACTTTTCGCAGCTTACCACGTCCTTCTTCGGCTCCTAATGCCAAGGCATTCGCCATACGCTCTTTTTAGCTTGATTGTCCAGCACATAACCTGTCTCTCTTCTCTAACCTTTCGGTTTGATCCAGGTTGACAGTTTATATGCCCGCACACAAC
>JAKSBO010000815.1 GCA_022361095.1 Desulfobacterales bacterium
ATGGCAGCAGTCAGATGTCAGATTGATACGAAGGACTTTAAACAGGCCAAGGAAATCCTCACCCGACTTGCTAAAACCTGGGAAAAAGACCCAGTATTTTACCTTATTGCAGTCATTGCCCAAAAGCAGAAAGACTGGGACGGAATGGAATTGGCCGTCCAAAAAGCCATTCGTTTGAACCCAACTAAGGTAATCTACCATTATCTATTTGCCAAATCCCTGGCCAAACAAAACAAATACCCCCAGGCTGAATCTGCTGTTACTACAGCCATCCAAAACGTAAAAAAGGGAAATCCCTGGTATTATAATTTCAGGGCGTCCACACGCTGGGCCCAGAAAAAATATGCCCCGGCCGTATCTGATTGGGAAAAAGCATTTGAGCTCAAACCAGACAGATCGGACTTTGCCTATCTCATGGCACGGGGATATCAGGCCATGGGCCAATTTGATAAAGCTCTGACCTCAATTCGAAACGCATTGGTCTTGGCGCCGAATAATTCTAAGTACAAGAAATTTTTGAAAAAAATTGACACAAAATAACCCGTTATCCACCATTTACAGCAGGACAGCCTTAGGCATTGTAGGTAGCCTGATTTTTTTTTCTCCAATGGCTCGGGGGGCGGTTCATCCATGGGCCTATACTCTGATCCAGATCGGCGTGATCCTATCCGCCATGTGTCTTGTCCTTGAAAGCCTGACCCAGCCAAAAATTAACATAGTTTGGGCTCCAATGGGCTGGCCTATTGTTGGCGTGATATTACTATCCTTGGTTTCATTTGCCGCTTCAGAATACAAGCCCTTCGCGTTGGAAGGCCTCTTCATGATGCTGATCTACGGAACTGCATACCTAACGACCCATGCCTGTATCAGGACCGAAAAAGAGCACCGCATCCTGGTCCATGTGATCGTCTTAACGGCAGTATTTCTTTGCCTTATCGGTCTGCTTAAGCGATTTGACATCCTAACCCCTGGTTGGTGGTCATATCCAGATGTGGGCCTTTACCACGGTGCCAACGCGGTTTCCGGCCCCTATGTCAACCGCAATCATCTGGCGGGATTCCTTGAAATGGTCATCCCTTTTGCCATGGCCCTGATATTTACCCGGCATAGAACTCGAGAGCAGGAGCTGGGCCTGATGTTAGTGGCTTTATTGCTCGTGACCACTCAGGCCTTTACCCTGTCTAGGGGCGGATGGATCTCCACCATTACAGCACTGCTTTTTATGGTTTCCGTATACCTGACCCAAAACAAAACCACAGGAAAAAAGACTCTGGCCGCAGTTATGATCGGTTTTCTCGTAATCTCCCTGTTTGTTCTGTCAAGTTTGCCTGCGGTGGAGCGGATCATTACCCTGACCCAGCAGGAGCATGAAGACAATCTCTCTGGCCGAATGCGGTGCTGGAAAGGGACTATCAAGATGATCAAGGAAAATTTTTTGTTCGGTACTGGGCCCGATACCTTTACAGAAGCCTACCCAGCTTGGCAAGTCCCGGGGCCACAAGTTTTGAGGCGCAAGGCCCACAACGATTACCTTCACTACCTGTCAGAAACTGGTATATTCCTAATTCCGGTGGGGGCCGTGACATTGTATTGTTTTTTTAGAATCGGGTTCAAGCACTTCCATAGCCCCAGCCGCCAGGAGAGGGGATTTACACTCGCTGCCATGGCAGGTGTCCTTGCTATACTGATTCATAGCCTCAGTGATGCGAATTTAAACATTCCGGCCAATGCCTTTGTTTTTATCGTCTTGGCCGGAATTATACGGGAATGAGGGGGGTATACAGTAATCAATGGTTTTAATTATTGTAGGTAAGTAATTGTTCAGTAGGGGCTGTTTCCAACAAACATAGAAATTAAGAACAGTGTATGATCGGATGCCCGAATTAGGAGTAGACAGAATTTAAAAAGCCAAGATTAGCGAGCGATTCAACCTTTTTGGGCTATAACGTATCAATCCTCGAGATCGTCCAGCAAAGGATTCTCGTTTGATATTCAATGGTATTTTATGGGTTTTAAGTTGGGGCTCTCTCTGGAGGGACATTTCCAGGGAATTTGGCCATGGCAGGCGGTCTTAGCCAAGGGGAAAAGACTGAGACACAAGGATATTGAGACCTTTGCAAAATCAGCCCAGATTATCAATTTTAATCAAAATTTTCCTTCCCTTCTTCAAATTGAAAGCGAACTGCCGGATCATGAGGTCCATTAGATTTTTAAACATCTGTGGAATTCTGGCCCGACTCCCATTGTCATGGAGGCCGTTCATGCCAAAGTATTGCTCCACGATATATCGGTGTTTTGAAATAGCTTTATTCCGTTGGTTTTCCAGTTCGGTTAGTTGATATTGACGTTATCCTTACGCATGATGCCGTTACCAATATTATTTCGTGCCAAAAATTTTCGATTGGGGGCCCCGGCATATGCCTTGTCCGCATAGGTCATGCCGATTTTATCCTCTGTATGCATACTTCCAATAACAGCATAGGGCTGGTAATTGGAGTCATGGTGGGAAGCCGGACTCATA
>JAKSBO010000927.1 GCA_022361095.1 Desulfobacterales bacterium
CCTGGAAAATAGCCAGGTTTGTACGGCTTTGGCCGACCGGAGGGATGACCGGCCTGGCGATTTTCAGGTAATTGTGCCCATAGGATTTATAGATATCGGTCATCTCCAGAAAGCTGGCCGACGGCAAGATAATGTCAGCCATTTTTGCCGTGTCTGTCATGAACAGTTCATGAACCACCACAAAGAGATCCTCCCGCGCAAGTCCCTGCCGGACTAAGGCAGACTGGGGGGCAACAGCGGCCGGGTTGCTCATATAGTTGTACAACAGTTTTACCGGGGGATCATCAACCTGGGTCAGGGCATTTCCCAGTTCCACCATATTTATCGTCCGGGTCCCTTCAGGGCACAGATCCGGGCGGGTGAGCCGGGTAATATCCGAAGGCCACCCGCCAAGACTGCGGGTAATGCCGCCGCCGGGTTTGTCAAAGGCCCCCACCAGGGCGGGGAGGCAGGCGATGGTCCGCATGGCCATTGCGCCCCGAAGCTGACGGGCCGGTCCCCAGCCGGTCCGTATGAAGGGCGCGTGGGCTTTGCCGTAAGCCAGGGCTAAATTCTCAATCTCCCGGGCCGAAATCCCGCAGATGTCTGCTGTTTTTTCCGGTGGATATTCTGCAGCCCGCAGGACCAGTTGCTCATATCCGATGGTCTGCCTTTGAATAAATATTTTATTGACAAGGTTCTCCCGGATCAGGACATTCATCATGCCAAGGGCCAATGCCGCATCCGTTCCCGGTTTCACCATGAGGTGAAAATCTGCCTTTTTCGCGGTCATGGTCCGGTATGGATCAATGACCACGATACGGGCCCCCTTTTTTCTGGCTTTCAGGAAAAAGGGCCATGCATGGATATTGGTGGTCAGGGTATTGCTGCCCCATATGATGATAAAATCCGAATCCTCACAAGACTCGATGTCCGTGCTTGGCCCGGAGCCCAGGGTGGTATTAAAGCCAGCACCCGCAGCCGGCCCGCAAATGGTTAAAAGGAGCTTGGATGCCCCAAGTTTGTGAAAAAATGCCTGGCCGGCGTTTCGATGGATTATGCCCATGTGACCGGCATAGAAATAGGGTAATATCGCTTCGGGCCCATGATTTTTTGCAACATGTTTAATTTTGTCTACAATGGTATCCAGGGCCTCATCCCAACCGACAGGTTCAAAACGGCCTGAGCCTTTGGGGCCTTTTCTTCTTAAGGGGGTTCGGATCCTGTTTTCGTTGTGTACATGGTCCGGGAAAAATTTTGCTTTACGGCAGATGAATCCTTGTGTAAACGGATGATCAGGATCCCCTTTGATTTTTGTTATTCTGTCCTCTTCCACTTTGGCAAGAAGCCCGCAGGTGTCCGGGCAATCTTTGGTGCATACAGCCGGTTTCCACATCGGTAATGATCCTTATTTCTGGATGGTACTTGATCTTTTTCCATTTAACCATATCATCTTTTTACCGCAAGGATAAAGTTTATTTAAAACAGGCATTGACGGGAATAAAACCGACATTACTTTTAAGTCATATTGAATAAAAAGTAATGTGAATAAGAGATGGAGATGTGTTATGAATTTTGATAAATTGACGGTAAAATCCCAGGAATTGTTCCAGCAGGCCCACACGCTTGCGGTTGATAAAGGGCAGCAGGCCATTGAGCCCATTCACTTTTTAGGGGCTATGCTGGCCGATGATCAGGGCATTGCTGTCTCCATATTTAACAAGATAGGGGCAGATCCCGGTGCGGCCGTGCAGCAGGTGTCGCATGTCCTGGACAATATGGTTAAGGTATCCGGCGGGCAGCCCTATCTGTCCGAACCCGGGCGAAAGATGCTGGACCTGGCCTTTAAAGAGTCGGCAAAGATGAAGGATCAGTACGTCAGCCTTGAACATATCCTGATCAGTTTGACCCAGGGTAAAGACAAGGCCGGCGAAATCCTTTCAAGTTTAGGGGTTACAAGGGACGTGATTCTGTCCGTGCTTAAAGACATCCGGGGCAATCAGCGGGTGACCGACCAGAACCCCGAAGATAAATACCAGTCTTTGGAAAAATTCGGAAAAGACCTGACCGATTTAGCCCGCCAGGGGAAACTGGACCCGGTCATCGGCCGGGATGAGGAGATTCGGCGAATCGTACAGGTTTTATCCCGGCGCCGGAAAAACAACCCTGTGCTCATTGGTGAGCCGGGTGTGGGAAAAACCGCCATTGTGGAGGGCTTGGCCCAGCGAATTGTGGAAGGCGACGTGTCTGAAACCTTGAAGGACCGGCGGGTTATCGCCCTGGATATGGGGGCGTTGCTTGCAGGCGCAAAATTTCGGGGCGAATTTGAAGATCGTCTTAAAGCGGTATTAAAAGAGGTTGAGGCTGCCGAAGGCGAAATCGTCCTCTTCATTGATGAGTTGCATACGGTGGTTGGCGCAGGTGCTGCCGAAGGCTCTGTGGATGCCTCCAATATGCTGAAACCCGCCCTGGCCCGTGGCAGTCTGCGCTGTGTGGGGGCCACCACCCTGGACGAGTACAGAAAATATATTGAAAAGGAGGCGGCCCTGGAGCGGCGTTTCCAGCCGGTGATGGCCAAAGAGCCCACCGTGGAAGATACCATCTCCATCCTCAGGGGGTTAAAGGAAAAATATGAGGTGCACCACGGCATCCGGATCAAGGACTCTGCATTGGTGGCGGCTGCCACGCTGTCCCACCGGTACATTGCGGACCGGTTTTTGCCGGACAAAGCCATTGACCTGGTTGATGAGTGTGCATCCAGGCTTCGCATCGAAATTGACTCCATGCCCCGGGTCATTGACGAGATCCAGCGGCGGCTGACCCAGGCTGCCATTGAGCGCCAGGCCCTGCTCAAGGAGAAGGACAAAGCCTCCAGGGAGCGCCTTGAACATCTGGAGAAGAATATTGCCGCCATGGAAGAAGAGATCCGGCCCTTGAAGCTGCACTGGGATAATGAAAAATCCATTATCCGGGAGATTTCGGCCATGCGGGAGGAGATCGACCGGTCCCAGACCGAGGCCCAGCTTGCCGAACGTGCAGGGGATTTTGAAAAAGTCGCCCAGATCCGCTACGGCACCATTGCAGCGCTGAACCAAAAAATTGAGGAGAAAAAGCAGGCTCTTGAAACCTTGCAGCAGACCTGCAAGATGCTCAAGGAGGACGTGGAAGAGGCGGATGTGGCCGAGGTGGTTTCCACCTGGACCGGCATCCCCGTTTCCAAGATGCTCCAGGGTGAGCAGGAAAAACTGATTACCATGGAATCCCACATTTCCAGACAGGTGATCGGCCAGGAAAAGGCCATTGATGCGGTCTCCAATGCCGTGCGCCGCGCCAGGTCAGGCCTGCAGCCCGAAGACCGGCCCATTGGTACTTTTATTTTCATGGGGCCCACGGGTGTAGGCAAAACCGAGCTTGCCAAGTCCCTGGCCGAGTTCATGTTTGACTCCAGGGACGCCATGGTGCGGCTGGATATGTCCGAATACATGGAAAAGCACAGTGTGGCCCGGCTTATCGGTGCCCCTCCCGGGTATGTGGGATATGACCAGGGCGGATACCTCACCGAGGCGGTGCGGCGCAGACCCTATAGTGTGATTTTGTTTGATGAGATTGAAAAGGCACACCCGGATGTGTTCAACATCCTGCTCCAGGCCCTGGACGACGGGCGGATGACCGACGGCCATGGCCGGACCGTGGATTTCAGAAACACCATTATCATCATGACATCCAATATAGGGTCCAGGATTTTGCTTGAAGCAGGGAGGGAGGGAATGTCCGGTGACGTGGAACAGGCGGTACAGCAGGCCCTTAAAGCCGCGTTCAGGCCTGAATTCTTAAACCGGATTGATGAGATCATCACCTTCCATGCCCTGGAACGTGAACATATCATGGATATTGCCGCCATCCAGATTGCCGCCCTGAACCGGCGGCTGGTTGACAGGAATCTGGCGGTTCTCCCGGATGATGATGCCATGAATTTTGTGGCCCGGAAGGGATTTGATCCCGGGTTTGGCGCCCGCCCGCTCAAACGTGTGATCCAGCAGGAAATTGAAAATCCGCTCTCCATGGCATTGCTCAAAGGGGAGTATCTGGAAGGCGAGACGGTCTACCTCCGTTATGACAAAGAGGAAGACCGGCTTGTTCCAGGCCATGGCCCCAAAAGCATGAAGGCGGCAGGATAATCCTGCCGTCCGGAAATAAAGACAAATACCCCCGGGCCTGCATCTAACGTTTTGCATGCCCGGGGGGTTTTTGTTTACTGTTTAACTGTTACCCTGACAATAATTTCATTGAGGTCAGTGTCACTGCG
>JAKSBO010000038.1 GCA_022361095.1 Desulfobacterales bacterium
ACCCCCACTTCCAAGGCAGCGATGCCCGAGGCACAAAAATATAATGTGCCGTTTCTTATGCCTTTTACGGGTGCTGAATTCCTGCGAACCCCGCCCAGTCCGCTGATTGTGAACCTGCGTAACAGCTATTATGCTGAAACCGAAGCGCTGGTTGAATACTTAAGCTCAAAATATCATATCAAAAAAATTGCTGTCTTCTACCAAAATGACAGCTACGGCAAGGCCGGCCGCGAAGGTGTAGGCCGTGCACTGAAAAAGCGCGGCCTGACAATTGCCGCTGAAGGCCGCTATAGAAGGAATACCCTGTCCTATCGAAACGCACTGCAGACCATTAAATTATCAGCACCCAAAGCGGTGATCATGATCGGCGCTTATAAACCGTGTGCCGAATTTATCAAGTCGGCTAAAACCCATGGCATGGACAATACCGTATTTTGTAATATTTCGTTTGTGGGCAGTGGTAATCTGATCCGGGCCCTTGGGGCGCAGACGGAAAATGTCTTGATTTCACAGGTTGTACCGCTTCCGTGGGACAAAAAAAATGAGGCGGCCCGGGAGTATCGGAAAATTTATAAAGCGTATTATCCCGATGACCCTTACGGGTTTGTTTCATTTGAAGGCTTTCTTGCCGCCAAACTGGTTGTCAAGGCCTTGGAAAAGACGGGCCGGGGCCTTACCCGGAAAAATTTCATGGAGGCCTTTGAACGCCTTGACAGAACAGCTTTGAACGGATTTGAAATAACGATCTCACCCAACGACAGACAAGCCCTGGAAAGGATTTTTATTACGGATTACCACGATGGAAATTTTCGACAGCTTGAAGAGGTGTGGGTGGTCAATGATTAATCGCGCCCTATCATACCTTCGATCATTAGATGTATCTGTTCAGAGCCGCGCCCTTTTTGCCGTAATCGGGATTTTGATTTTTTCGTTTGCCGCAGGATTGGGTGGATATGTCATTTTTTCCAAAAACCTGTTCCAGGTTATGTATGATCTGCATGTCAACCCGATCCTTCATCTGAACGAAATGAAAAGTATCTACACCATCAACACCCTTGATACGATTGATGAGATGCTAAGCGGCCATGTCTCTGCAGATGATGCAAAGGATACCCTTGGACTGGCCCAAAACCTGCTAAAAAAAGAGTGGCAGACCTATCGTCTCATTTGTGAATCCGAAAAACATCTTCAAAACCTGATTGAGCATGCCCCGAAAACGGATTTGCTTGACGAGGGACAGAAAAGTTTTGAGGCGGTTCAACAGCGGATAACCGAATTGGTGGATACCATAGAAAGAAACAACCAAGCTGCAATACCGGACCTGCTTTCCCAAAAAATCCGGCCGGATATCATCAGTGCCATTGATATCCTCAACGATCTGATTGAATCCGAGGTGGCCGGTATCCAATACAGCACAGATTTTATGCAGCAGCATTTCAGCTACCTGATTTATATTGTGCTGCCCGTTTTTCTTCTTGGTTTTGCACTGATTTTTATTTTCGTCAGGTTTACCCTGTCCAATATCAGGAACATTACCCAACAGCTCAGCCAGTCACAGGAGGAGCTTTCGAACGCAAACCGGTTACTGGAATATCGCGTTGAAAAACGGACAAGGAAAATTCAGGAAATGGCCGAAAAAGCAGAATCAGCCAACAAAGCCAAAAGTGAATTTCTGGCAAACATGAGCCACGAAATACGAACGCCCATGAATGCCGTCATCGGCATGTCCAGTCTGGCCCTGCAGATGGATCTGGAAAAGAAGACACGTAATTACATTTCCAAGGTGCACCGGTCGGCAGAGTCGTTGCTGGGTATACTCAATGATATTCTTGATTTTTCCAAAATTGAGTCCGGAAAAATGGACCTGGAAAACATCGAATTTTCCCTGGGAGACGTGCTCCTCAACCTGTCGAATATCATCGATATCAAAGCAGGCAAAAAAGGCCTGGGAATGATGTATAACATCGCGCCCAAGGTTCCTAAGGCGTTAATGGGCGATCCCATGAGACTGGGCCAGATCCTGTTGAACCTGTGTAATAATGCGGTTAAATTCACGGACAGGGGCGGAAAGATTGTTGTTTCGGTTACCATGGAGGAAGAGAGAAACAAAGCCAGTCAGGTCCGGCTTAAATTTTCAGTGAAGGATTCCGGTATCGGGATGAGCAGGGATGAGCAAAAAAATCTATTTCAGCCATTTAGTCAGGCCGACACCTCCATTACCCGGAAATACGGCGGAACAGGCTTGGGATTAGCCATTTCCAGGCAACTGGCACATATGATGGAGGGCATGATGTGGGTTGAAAGTAAGCCTGGGGTCGGGAGCACCTTTTATTTCACGGCACTGCTCGGCCAACAAAAGGAACAGCCGGCATCTTTGAATGCTGCAAATCAGAAATCCAATAGCCCTGAAAAGGTCGCCGAAGCCATGGACAAACTGCGTGGCGCCAGGGTACTTCTGGTAGAAGACAATGAGATAAACCAGGAACTGGCCCTAGCGTTATTGACGGATAACGGCATCCTGGTCGATTGCGCCTCCAACGGGCAGCAGGCGATAAAACGTCTTGGGCGGAAGCGCTATGACGGCATTTTAATGGACTGCCAGATGCCGGTAATGGATGGATATACCGCCACCGAAACAATTCGTCAAAATCCTGAGTTTGAAAAACTGCCCATTATCGCCATGACTGCCCATGCCATGGTCGGGGACCGACAAAAAAGCCTTGATGCGGGTATGAATGATTACATACCCAAACCGCTCAATATAGATAAAATGGTCATGACCATGGCTAGGTGGATCACTCCTGCTGCCCCCCGCAGAAAAACGGATTTGCCCGCCCCCGAACAGGAGGGTGCCCCCGGCCTGCCGAATGTTCCCGGCATCAATATCAAGGCCGGTTTAAACACAACCCAGAACAATGTCAAATTGTACCGTAAGCTGCTTTTAAAGTTCCTTGATGACCAGGCAAATTTTGTCGAAACCTTCAAAGATGCATGGGAAAGCGATGACGCGAAGCGTGCGGAGATTGTTGCGCATACCTTGAAAGGCGTGGCCGGAACCCTTGGGATGATGGACGTGTTTACCTGCGCATCTGCCCTGGAGGTTGCCGTCAAGGAGGCCTCTGAAAATACGGAGCCCCTGCTTAATGATGTTTCTGCCGCATTGAAACCAGTGCTTGCAGGACTTCAGGCCCTGCAGCAAGGATACTGTGCAGAAAAAACAGAGAAAGATAATATTGCTGGATTCAATCATATTCAACCCATGCTCACCGAGCTTGGCAACCTCCTGGATAAAAACGACACAAAAGCGATTGAGGTGGCTGAAAAGCTTATTCCTGTTTTTCAGAACACAGGCCAAAGCCAAGCCTTTGAACAAATTAGGCAGGCGATTAAGGCGTATGATTTTGAGCAGGCAGGAAAGGATCTGAAGATACTTGCATCTAAACTACCTAGCTAAAATCCATTTCGCCATAATCTTATACATCCCATCCGGATCTATCGGTTTAGCGATGTGATCATTCATTCCGGCACCCACCCCCTTTTCCCGCTCCCCACCATTGCACCGGCCGCGTCCTGGTTAATTTCGTTATCTTCAACCATGGGAATTCTGCTGCCGGAAATTTCTTTTGGTGCCGGATTAACCAGTACCCGGCTCAGTCGATGGGAATCGCAGATTAAGGCCTTTGGGACATCACATTCAATTTTAGGCCCAAGTTCAAAATAAAACCTTTCATATGGTCTGCCTTTTTATGGGCACTGAAAAAAATTGTGGATGATGAATAGCGCCAAAACGCGAAGCAGAAAAAAAATTTTGAAAGATCGCCTTGGTTAGTGTAAACTTCTAACCATCATAAATCTTTCTAATTTATTTTTTCTTATCGATTAAAGCTGCATTCTGAATACACTGCGAAAGATATAGACCATTGCACCACATCATAATACCGGTCCGGCCTGCTGGAAAAAGATTTCCTGCAACAAAAAGACAAGGAGAATATTACTTTTCATATGAAAAATCTCGGAGGAAATATGGACAATAAACCTATCCTTAGAATCGGCTATCTAAATATTGCAGATCATCTCATCCTCGGCATCACAGAGAGGAAAGTGTTAAAAAAAGAGGAGGTATTTAAATATCTTCATCTTAAAACCACGCCTTTCATAGACTGGCATACTCTGAGCCTTGCGTTGTCCAGGGACGAAATCAATGCGGCGTTTATGCTGGCCCCCCTGGCCATGGACCATTTCAGAAAAGGCGAAGACATCAGGTTGGTACTTCTGGGGCATCGCAACGGCAGCGTATTGATCGCAAACAAAAGCGCGAATATTAAAACCATCCAGGATTTAAAAGGGAAAGATATTTTAATTCCCTTCCATTTGTCCACGCACAACATACTTTTACACAAATTGCTGAACGATCATAACCTGGAAATCGGCATTGGAAAGGATGTTGAAGTCCAGACCGTAGCGCCGTCCAAAATGCCCACCCATGTTGAAATTGATACCGAAGGAACCATCGGGGGATTTCTGGTGGCAGAGCCCTTTGGCTCCAATGTCATTAAAGCCGGATTGGGTGACGAATTTGAATTGTCCAAAAATATCTGGCCGGGACATCCCTGCTGTGTCCTGGTGGTCAAAACCGATATAATCCGCTATTTCCCCAATGCCGTCCAGGAATTGACCAACAGCCTTGTGAAATCCGGAAGGTTTATAAAAGAGAATACCGAAGAAGCCGCCAGGATAGGCGTATTTTTCCTGAACCAGGATATCAATGTTGTAAAAAGTATTTTAAATTCGCCCGCAGACCGCATCACAACAGACCATCTTATGCCCCAGGTTAAAGATTTTGAACAGATTCAGAATTATATTGTTAATGTCACCGGCAATATTTACGAAAAAATAAATTTGGATAAATTCATATATACGGGATTTGCCTCCCAGGCCGGTGCAACTTGACCGCTTTGAAAGAAGGTTATGATGATTGAATGTATGCCTATCAGGAAAAGTCTCATTCATCCAGGCAGCCGAGGGATGTATGCCCTGGTGTTAACCAGTATGTTTTTTTGCATCATTGCAGGCCATTGCAGGCCTGCCGCAGCAAAAGAGCAGGTCAGAATCAGTATTCTCATGGCCAACGACACCCGCCAAAACGCGGTAAAGGGTTTTAAAAACGGCATGGCGTCTATTTCAGCCAACTGTACCAAAGAAGTCACATACACGGTTTTAAATGCCGATAATCAAAAGCAAAGACTGCCTGAACTTGCCAAGAAGATCATTGCGGCTAAACCGAATATTGCCGTGGCCGCAGGGGGGATCGAAGCCGATACCCTGATGGCCGCAACCAGAGGAACAGCCATCCCTGTGGTGTTTCTTTCGGTCTCATCATCCATAGGCAGGGGGCTGGCCGAAACCATGAGTGCGCCGGACAAAAATATTACCGGCATAGAGACCAATGATACCAATATTACAGCCAAACGGGTGTGGTTCATAAAACGGATCTTGCCCGATGCCCAAAAAATATTCTGCTTTCATATGCCGTCCAACGTTGCGTCCATGGAATCAATCAGCATTGCACGCAAAAAAGCAAAAGAACTCGGCCTGGAGCTTATCGTAAAAGAAGTGGAAACCGTTTATGATATCCGCAACGCGGTACAGATGATCTTTTGGGAAAACATAGATGCGATCCTTTTAAATCCGGTGACAGTAATTCACGGCACCCTGAAGGAAACGATCCTGCCACAAGCCATCGCACAAAAAATACCAATATTCGGGTATGGTATGACAAGCATAGAAAAAGGGGCCTTTGCATCATATGCGGGCTCCAGGTATCTTAACGGAAAGCAGGCTGCCCGCCTGGCACATAAAATTATCCATGGTGAAAGCACCAGGAACATCCCGATAGAAACACCGGAAAAATACGAATTCATTATTAATGCGTGGATGGTAAAAAAGCTGGGACTCTCACTGCCGTCAAACGCCTATAAAATGGCAGACAAAATCGTCGAAATTACATTTTAAAAAGAGGCGCCATGAACTGGTGGAATAAAATCAGTGCAAAAATAACACTGGCCATTTTTTTTATGGCAGTGGTGCCATTGGGAGGATTCGGCATCATATCCATTGCCAAAATCCGGTCTGCATTGCTCACATCCGTATCCCGGACCAATTTTGCGGCTGCAAAAAGGGCGGGGGAGACCATTGAGGCGGCCGTTCATGATACCATAGTCAACAGCCGCATGATAATTGAGAATAACGGATTTGAAAATCAGGAACCATATGACCGGGAGTGGACCCTCCAGCTGATGCTCAAATCCTTTCCACAAATATCTTCAATGACGGTCACGAATGCATCAGGAAAACCGTTATTGAAAGTTACCAAGGAGGATACCTATACCCCCGGAGAAATTGAAAACAACCAGCACAAAAAAACAGACTTCCATACGTTGAAATCAAAACAAAGGGTCCGAAGCATTTCAAGGGGCAGCCACGGTTTTCTGCTCCTTCCGGTTGATCTGTTTTTTATCAATCCATTGGCCCGGGAAAACAGCTTTGCCTTGACTCTGGAAATCAATATGAACCGGCTGCTTGAAAACATATCGGACCAACATATGCTCAACGCAGGATATCTGTATGTTCTTGATGAACAGGGTGAAATTGTGCTTTATCCTGATAAAAGCATCGCCCTGGCCCGGGAAAAAGCGGTATACAACCCCCTTGCCGGCTTATTTGTGCAAGGTAAAAAGGTGCCCGTAACCCTTGCCCGCCACAGGAATCGGGACAACACGCCGGTGGTGTCCAATGCCTGTGTCACAGGTCAACCCCGCCTTTTGGTGGTGGTGGAACAGCCTGCATCCAAGGCCATGGCCTCAGCCGATTTGATTATAAAATGGCAAATCATGACCATGACGGCAGTTGTGCTGGTGTCAGCCCTTCTATCCTTTTATTTTGTATTAAAACTGAGCCGGCCGGTCAAAAAACTTGAGGAGGGTGTAACGCTGATCTCAAAGGGAGAGCTTGATGTTTACATCCCCATTTTCTCCTCGGATGAAATCGGAAATGTAACCAAGACCTTCAATGAGATGGCAGCCAACCTCAAGCAGGCAAAGAAAAAGGATTCGAACCTTTTGTGGATTGAACAAGGTATTTCCAGGCTTGAAGCAATTTTAAGAAAAGAGCAGGCATTTAACCAATCATGCAGCGAATTGATTAATTTCCTGTGCGGGCATATCCAATCTCACATCGGCCTGTTGTACATTCTTACCCATGAAAATCGTTTTAAAGCCGTGGCCGGTTTTGCCGTGTCGCCCGATCACGGCGCCACCGCCCAGTTTGGATACGGCGAGGGACTGACCGGACAGTGCGCGTCTGAAAAAAAAATCAGGTATCTTGAAGCGCTGCCAGAAACTTTTTTTACTGTCTGTTCCGGCTTGGGTGAAATGCCGCCCAGGCAGTTGGCCATCATCCCCCTGATATTCAATGACAAGGTGGAGGGCATTTTGGAGCTGGGAACACTGCAAACCTTCACAGAGGTTGACAAACAATTTTTACAAAAAGCGGCCGATCGTATTGGCGCGGCATTGAACGCGGCCCGGTCCGCACAGGAACAAAACAGGCTGCTGAGAAAGACAAAAAACCAGAAACAAGCCCTGGTGAAACAACAGGAGGAGCTCCAGGCGGCAAATGAAGAACTCGAAGAACAGACCCAGCGGCTGACCGCATCCGAAGACCAGCTCAGACAACAGCAGCAGGAGTTGCAGGCCTCCAATGAGGAGCTCGAAGAAAAGACACAGTTCCTTGAACGCCACAAAATCCAGATCGAAGAAAAAAACCGGGCCCTGGAACAGATGCAGGCAGAACTGACAAAAAAAGCCGAGGATCTATACCTGTCCAGCAAATACAAATCCGAATTCCTGGCCAATATGTCCCATGAACTTCGAACACCGCTCAACAGTTTGTTGTTGCTGGCAAAAATCCTGTCGGAAAACAAAGGGAACAATCTGAACCAAGACCAGGTAGAGTCGGCACAGGTGATATTTTCATCCGGAACGGACCTGCTTAACATGATCAATCAAATCCTTGACCTGTCTAAAATCGAAGCCGGAAAGATGACCTTGAATCTGTGTGAAATCCAGGTCCCCGAACTTGCCCGCAACCTTGAAGTGACCTTTGCCCATATGGCCCAAGAGAAAAATCTGGAACTGGATGTCCGGGTTGATCCCGATTGTCTGCCGTCAATTTTCAGCGATTTTGAACGGGTCAGACAGGTGTTAAAAAACTTGATGGCCAATGCCGTTAAATTCACATCCCAAGGCGGCATTTACGTCATCTTTTACAAGCCTGAACATAATGTGGTTTACCAGAACCGGAGTCTGGCCGGGACCGACATTATGGCCGTATCAATCCGAGATACGGGTATCGGTATTGCCGAAGATAAGCAGACGTTGATATTTGAAGCGTTCCAGCAGTCAGAGGGCGGAATATCCCGAAAATACGGCGGCACCGGACTGGGGTTGTCCATATGCAAAGAGTTGTCAAAACTGCTGGGCGGTGAAATTCATCTGCAAAGCGTACCGGAAAAAGGCGCTACATTTACCCTGTACCTGCCGGCCGGAACTGATCCTAAAGAGCAAACCATTGAAAAGGAAGCCCTGTCTGCTCATCGGTTACCGGGATATCCCTTAGCCGGGGCAAAGGGGACAAAGACGCTGCCGGATATATCAACTGAATCCCAGGCACGCCGGCCCGATGACCGGGATAAAATCACGGCCGAAAGTGAAAGCGTTCTCATCAAGTCAAAATCCCTGCTGATTGTGGAAGATGATGCCGCCCAGCAAAAAATCATCAAACGGCTTTTGGCCGGGCGGGACATTGCCATTGACAAAGCGCCGTCCGGGAAAAAAGCCCTGGCAGCGGTTAAATCAAAAATTTATGATTGCATTATCCTGGATCTCGGCCTCCCGGATATGACCGGATTTGAGCTGCTTGAAGCGTTGACGAACGATAATTCGATCACCCTTGCCCCCATTATCGTCTATACCGGAAGAGACCTGTCATTTGAAGAGGAGGCGATTCTCAGACGGTATTCGGAATCCATCATCATTAAGGGGGTAAAATCCGAAGAACGGCTTTTGGATGAGACCGCCCTGTTTCTGAACCGCATGGAAAAAGACCTGCCGCCGGGGAAAAAACAGATGTCCACAAAAATCCATAACAGCGACCAGATGTTAGACGGCAAGACCGTACTTCTGGTGGATGATGACATGCGCAACGTGTTTGCACTGGCCAAAGTGCTTTCTGAAAAAAAAATGATGGTGTTAAAGGCGGAGAACGGACAAAAGGCCGTTGAGATGATAAAAAACAATGCCAATATTGACCTGGTGCTCATGGACATCATGATGCCCGTTATGGATGGGTATAAAGCCATGGAGGAAATTCGAAAAGATTCAAAATTTTCCCGCCTCCCCATCATTGCCCTGACGGCGAAGGCCATGAAGCAGGACAAAAACGACTGCATTGCGGCAGGGGCCAATGACTACCTGACCAAGCCCGTGGACATCGACCGCCTTTTGTCCATGATGCGGGTCTGGTTATATAAGTAGAGGCTGAACGAAAAGTCACCCGCCTGCCGTGTTGCTGCACAAAGCTGCCAAACTATAAGATCGGGCCTCATGTACTGATGTACGCTCCGGTTTCAGCTTTGCTTGCACCACGCATCTGGGCAATTTTTCGTCCAAACACGAAGTAAGAGGTTGTACCCATGGAAACCACAGAACTTGAAAAACTGGAGGTAAACCTGCTGCTTGAAGCCGTATTTCAGCGATATGGACACGATTTTCGCCAGTATGCCAGGGCGTCTGTTCATCGGCGGATCAACAACATAAGAAACCATG
>JAKSBO010000364.1 GCA_022361095.1 Desulfobacterales bacterium
ATCATAACCTGTACATTTTTTTCCCAAGCCTGCTTGGTCAGCTCTCCCAGGGTGATCAGCTCCTGAATCTGGGGCGCGTCTGTTGAATCCTTGATGGCACCGGGCCTGAGTCCATCCCCTAGACTGATGCAGACATCATGGGCCTGGCAAATGTCCAGAAGCCGGTCAAAGTATTCATAAAAAGGGTTTTCATTACCGGTTTTTTCCATCCATTCGAACAGGATAGACCCGCCCCGGCTGACAATGCCGCATAACCGGGGGTTCGTCTTAACGCTCTGGGCGCATTTTTGATTGAGCCCGGCATGGATGGTAATGAAATCAATCCCGTTGGCCGCATGGATCTCAACGGTTTCAAACCAATCCTCCAGAGTTATCTCCTCTGTGGGCTTTCCGGTGCGGGTTAAGGTGTCATAGATAGGCACCGTACCGATCATTACAGGAATCTGTTCCACAAGACGTTTACGAAACTTTTCGGTCTCGCCGGATACACTCAGGTCCATGACGGCGTCTGCCTGGTAATCTACAGCCAGTTGCGCTTTGTTTATTTCCGAATCAAAGCAGCAGACATCTTTGGATACGCCCAAATTGACGTTTATTTTAGTTTTAAGCCCCTTTCCCACGCCTGCCGCTTTCAGGTTTAAATGATGTTTATTGGCAGGAATAGCAATTCGGCCCTGGGAAAGGCCTTCCATGAGTTCCTCTTTTGAAATGGATTCATCGGCAAGTACCTGCTCCATCTGCGGGGTGAGAATACCTTTTCTGGCTGCATCCATCTGGGTCGCATATGAATGTGACATGTATACATCTCCTGTTTTTGTATTTATTCCTGTGAAGGGAAACTGAAACGGCAGGACCGGAGAGATGACGGATGGCTCAATGCCAAGCTTCAATCACTTTCCCTACGCCGGTACGAACCGGATCAGGTTCCAAGGGTTGAAGTCTTGAGCAAACTTCTCTCAGCTTTTACGAAAGCACCCCCGTGATCAACTATAATGTCAAATACTTGATTCGGAGGGTTATGTCAATGGCTTATCTTTAAGATATAGTTTTTGACCTGTTCAAAACAATGATTGAAAGCCAATGATATCTGTAGTATTAATTTAATCTCATAGTTTTGACGATATTTAACCATAGCGATAAACAATTACGATTCACTTGAACTGGCTTTCATCCGGAAAATAGAAACGAATTTCTGATACAAATTATGTGAGGGTAACCTCACTCCAAATAAGTGAATTACCGATTATTGTAACAGCAAAACCCAAAACAATTTATTCAAGGTTCAGTTGACGATCTGGCCAAATGGAATGATTTCTGCTTTTTTACTCGTCGTATTTATAAAATCCGGCCCTAAATGACGGTTACCCCTGATGATTGAACCCTGCCCCACAATACTATAAATAGAAACAACAAATTTAGAGAACGATAACATGATTAAAAGGCCTAGAGTAGGCATGATTCCCGGACAACGACAGCGCAAAGGCGGATTTACATTAATTGAAATGATGATTGTCATCGCAATTATTGGTATTTCCGCATCAGTGGCTGTTCCAGACTTGATGCTCTGGTTTGACAATTTAAGCGTCAAATCCGCGGCAAGGGACCTCTATTCCGCCATGCAGCAGGCCCGGACGATTGCGGTTAAGCAGAATGCCAGTGCGGCCATTGTTTTTGATACGGCCAACAGCAGTTACGACATTCGAAGTGACTGGGGAGGTGATAACAACCTTGAATTAACAGTGACGCTGTCATCATACAAAAACAGAGTTCAGTTCGGCAATGGCAATGCAACCACGCCTGTGGGCACAACTTTTGGTGATTTCATTACCTACTCATCACCCAATAATGTTCTGGTTGTTAACTCAAGTGGTATTGGAAATGCCGGATATGTCTACCTTACCAACCCGAGCAACGGCACGGCCTATGCCGTAGGTACACTGTCAAGCGGTTTAGTTAAAATACTTAGATGGAATGGAACGGCATGGGAGTAAACAACCAAAAGGGATTTACCCTGATCGAATTAATGATGACCCTGGTCATTGGTGCAATGATTGCAGGGGCGGCCTATGCCACCTATTCATCCCAGCAAAAAGTCTACTATACCCAGGACCAGGTGGCGGAAATGCAGCAAAATCTGAGGGCAGCGTTTTCAATCATCGCCATTGAACTTCGCATGGCCGGCTATGATCCCACGGGCAGCGGAAATTTTTCCATCACGCCGACAGATGCAGGAAGAATCGAGTTTGAAACAGATAAAGACGAGGACGGTGACAGTGACGATGAAGATTCCACTAATGATTCGGATGAAACCGTTGTTATCGGCCTGTCTCCCTCCGTTGATGCGGACGGTGACGGTATCCCCGATGCCGACGGGGACGGAGACGGCGTGCCGGACCTTGTGACGATCGGCATCAAAACAGGTACGGGCGGGTATCAGGACATTGCCGAAAACATCCAGGCCATAGAATTTCTCTACATAGACGGAAATGGCGCTGTGACAGCCACTGATACTGACATTAGAAGCGTACAGATCACGATTCTTGCGGCATCTCCCAAAACAGACACAAGTTTTACCAATACAACCCAATATCAACCGCCGTCCCCCTCCACGCAGACGTGGGGACCTTACAACGACAACCACAGGCGCAGGCTCATGTCGCTCAGAATTCGCTGCCGAAATTTAGGACTATAGACCTAGAGACCATGAAAGTAATCATAAAAAACCAAAACGGATTCACCTTGATTGAGGCCATGATTGCCATGGCGATCCTGGCGATAGGCATTCTAGCCATCAATACCATGCATGTGAGCTCCACCCGCGGTAATACATCGGCCAATAAACTGACCATTGCAGGGGCTACTGGGGAAAGCATATACGAAACACTGACCAGCCAAAACTATTCTGATACAGTGTTTGACGCCGGCGCGCATACCATCAATGAACTGACCGGATTTGTTCTGCCCGGATCCATATCCACAGCATCCTGGACCGTTACCCAATGGTCCAATACGGACAATGTGGACAATGACGGGGACGGCACCACAGATGAGGATGATGAAAACGATATTAAGTTTGTCACCTTAACAGTGACCTACACAGATGCTGCCGCAAAAAGCCTGACCATCAACTTTTTAAAAAGTGAGATTTACTGATGCAACATGCTTTAATCCATGACCGGTTAAAGGATGAGCAGGGATTTGCTCTGGTCATTACCCTGCTTGCCCTTGCCCTTTTAACGATGATAGGCACAGCATCCATTAACACCACCAGTTTTGAACTTCAAATCACAGGTAATGAACGCATGGCAAGGCAGCGGTTTATCGTTGCCGACTCGGGATGGAAGCAGGCCGGCCCTTATTTGAATGCGCTGAATGCCCCCCCGGATGCAGTCAACAGATCGCTCATGGACTATAATACGGTGAGAAATTTTGGTAATGGTTCAGACGGCAATACCAACGACGATTTTTCAACTGTCCCCCCTCCGCCCCAAGACGGAACCATCAGCAACATGAACTATTGGTACCAGGTTGTTTATGATTCTGATACACCGGCCCAGGGGTTCTCATCAGGATACAGAAATTTTCAATATGAGGTAACATGCAATGCCAACGGGCAGGCCCAAGTACTTACACGGGTCCAAAAAGTATTCCAGGTCGGATACTAACCATTGTACCTGCAAAACATAAGGGGATAACCTATGAAAAAAAGATATATCATCCGCCTTTTATTGCCTTTTATTTTTATACTGACTGGTTTGGCCGGAATCTGTCCCCAAACAGTAACGGCATCCTGCGTTATTGACTCTAACGGAACCTATATTGAAGCAGAAAATTACTCCGGCTCCCAGGATCTGGCCAACAACCCAAATACGGCCAACCGTTTCCTGGAGACCACCAGCATATCCGGGTCCAAAGGCGGCAAGGCTCTTAAAGCCGGCAGTTCCGGCTATGCCGCCAAGACGCCCGGCAATGAAGTAAAAGAATACAGGGTTTATTTTTCAGAAACCGGCGACTACTATATGTGGATGCGCGGTATCGGTTACAGCAACAATCAGGACTCTATTTTTTTTACCATAGATAATGATGCATGGAAGGCCTGGAACTATGGTGGAAAATACAATTCTTTTGTGTGGACGAAATCAATACAAGTGGGCAGCAACAATAAAATAACCGTTGATACAGCGGGGTACCACACATTAAAAATCGCCATGCGGGAAAAAGATTCCGTTATTGACGGATTTTTCATCACCCAAAAGTATTATTCCAGCCTGAATGACAGCACGGTGGCAAGCAAAACCGAAATAGATCCGTCAACCGGCTGTTCCAGTCCTTTATGGAGTTTGGACACAACGACCATAGAAGCTGCTTGCTACCATACATATAATGCAGCAGATATAACGTTTACCATCACCAACGCCGGCGTGTCCGATGACACCAGCACCGGGACGGTGACCAGCGATTCCTCCTGGCTTTCAGTATCCGATCCGGTCCCGGCCCTGGCAGTCGGCGAGTCCCATACCGTAACCGTTGCTTTTGACACCGCAGGCCTTTCAACAGGCGATCATACCGGGATGATCACATTTACAAGTTCCGGTGGAACGGTATTAAATGCACCGTTGACTGTAACGATCTCATTGACGGTTAAAGAGGTGCCGACCACCTCTTCAGGCGGTTCAATTCCCTTATTTGCGGAAAATATCGTTTCCCCCGCCATCATGGTTCAACTGGACACATCCGGCAGTATGTCCACCTCAATGAGTATTGGAAGCGGTAAATCCAAATCCCGAATTGCCATTGCAGAAGATGTACTTGCCCAACTGTTTGAAGACCGGAGCATTGAGTGGGGGTTTGCCACCTGGGCCGGAGGAAAAGGATGGGTTAGCCAAGACGGCGCCTCATCCAACTATTACACCAACTACCGGATCGGCTGCCACACCCATGATGACGACCACCAAACTGCGTTGCAGGATAAAGCGGATGACGGAAGTGCAAGCGGCTACACCCCGTTGGTCCCAAGTATGCGCGCTTGCCTGCATTATTTCCAGGCAAGCAGAAAAGATAATTATTATGATGAGTTATACACAAAGCTTAGTTGCCAACCCCGGATACTTATCATCATCACCGACGGTCTGGGCAATACCGGCACAAACGATACTAAAATAGAAAATGTGATGAAAGATCTGGTTGATGAAGGGATCAGTGTTGTTGCCGTGGGTTTTGGACTGACCAACGCCACCCAGCTGGATCTAATCGTTCAAAAAATGCAAACAGCCGGAGAGGCCAGCAGCGACGACTACCTGTATGATCTGCACAAACAAGAAAGCAGCACGTCTGTTCCCTTCATAGCCCAGAACGAGGCGGAATTCATCGCAGCCATGACCGATATCGTATCAAACGTCAAAGGCCAGATATTCCATGGCGCATCTCCGGCCCTCTCCACCTCCGCAACAAACGGCGCAATTCTTTTAGATGCCTCTTTTGATGCAACGGACTGGACAGGAAACCTTTCGGCCACTAAATTCAACGCATTTACGGGGGTTCTGGAAAGCGATTACCTCTGGAAGGCGGCAGATAAGCTGCCAGCCGTAATTAACGGATTTATATATGACAGCACGGCCTCATCTAGCGGTTATGTATCAAAATATACGGATGCCTCCATTGCAGGGGATAATTTTTTGTGCAAGGACTTAGGAGACATTATCAATTCAGCCCCGGCCATTGTCAGCAGTGTTCCTCCCTATTACTATAAATTCGACAACTACTTTTCCTTCAAATATGACGCGACCGTATACAATCGTGATGCCATGGTCTATGTCGGAGCCAACGACGGGGCTCTACATGCATTCCAATTGGAAGACGGTGTTGAAAAATGGCGGTTCTATCCCGATACCGTAAAGTCGAAGCTTGCCAATGCAGAAAGTGATCCTGCCAAGGATATGTGTTCATCCTCTTACGCCCACCAATTTCTTTTGGACGGCTCACCCGAGCCGGCAGATATTTATGTAAGTTCAACCACCGGATGGCGTACAATCCTGACCACCGGGCTTGGCAAAGGCGGCAGCGCGTTTTTCAGCCTTGACATTACCCATAGCGAAGATTTTGATGCGGCAAATAGTGTCAAATCAACATTTCTATGGGAGTTTACGGATACAGAATTGGGCCTTGCCACTTCCGATCCGGTAACGGCAAGAGTCGCCAACGCCTCTTCAACGGACTGGGTCACTTTTTTTGGTTCCGGGGAAGCAGAAAGCACTGCGGCCCAATCCAATAAAGAGGCCTATTTGTTTGCAGTAAAAAGTTACAATGAGTCCAGTGTTTGGATGGATACCGACGGCAATGACGTTTACAAAGTAAAATTGTCATCCACCACCCTTCTTGACGATGCAACCTCATCCCCCCTTGTTGTGGACACCCACAATGACGACTACATTTACGACAATATTTACATAGGCAATCTCTACGGCAATCTTTACCGTGTATCAGAAATAGGATTTAACCAGGTTCCGGATTCAGACATTCTCTTTAACTCGGGCAACACAGACCACAGCACACCAATATCGGCTACGCCGTCAAGTGCATACGACAGTGACGGCAATTTGTGGGTATATTTCGGTACGGGTCAATATTCGGAACAGGCAGACAAGGTCAGCACCGGCCAGCAATATTTTTACGGATTGTATGATAAAAATGCGGCAATCAATGACGACGGTTCAGCGCCCTATACCTTAAGCAACCTGGCTTTGCTGGAAACGGATATTGTGGAAGCCTATGCCCTGGATGCCGACGGCAACAGAGTTGATTTGGATGGAGACGGTAATAAAGACAATGACGACAAATATAAATACCGGACCGTTTCATGCAGCTCCCCAGACACAAACGGAGACTGCAATCCTTCAACAACACACTCGGCGTTATCCGATGAAAAACCCTGGGCAATAAAACTGTATACCTCATCCTCCGGCAATCCGAGTGAACGCGTCATCACCCAGCCACTTATCATCGCAGGTATCGTCTTTATCGTTACATTTGTTCCCGATGGAGATCCATGCGAAGGAAACGGCGATGCATGGATACTGGCCGTGGACTGGGAAACCGGCGAAATCGTGGATGAGCCGGTCTTTGACATCAATGGAGACGGCACCATTGATGACGCGGACAAAACCGTCGAAGACGACAGCGGTGTTGAACACGAAGTCGTCGGATTCTATCTTGGCGGCGGTAAACCCTCCTCCAGTATTGCCATCTACGGCAGTAATATTGCTGTGGGCGGGGCATCAGGTTTACTCAGCGGGGATGCACCACTTAACTCAGGCTCCCTGATCCAGGTAAATCTGCCGGATCAGGACACGACGCTAAATTCCTGGCAACAGGACTTAAATTAATGCGGTTCGGGCAGGCTATCAGCTTAAACAACTGACGATTAACATAAACGCATAAGGAAATGATCATGAAACCAGACAGATTATTCATCATCGGCATGATTATAGGAACACTTGCCATAGGCAGCACTTTAAGCATGGCCGGGCAGGATGAAAGGCCCGACTACTGGACGTTCACGGCCCTTGTCCAGGAATGGTCCGGTTCAAGCCGGTATATGCAGATTGATGACATTGGAATAGGTACCATAAACGCGATATTTCTTGATAAAGGCATTTATGACAAATCCGGGAATGCCATCTTGGCCCGAACCGGCACAGCCAGTATCAAGGAAGGAATTCCGGTTACCGTGGAAATGAAAGCCCAGGGGAGAAATGGCCTTTGGATCGCACACAGAATCATTGTATACAAAGGAAAGGGTATTAAAAAAGCGTTGAAACTTTTACCCAAGCGTCAAAGACAAGCGTACAAATCCGGTTTAAACTGATTTAAGAATCAAAAAATCTGGAGCGGGTTTATGTGATATCCCGCCGTTCAAAAATAAACACGGCGGCCGCAAGAATCAGGGCCGCGTAGCAGGCCGCATAAATAAGACTTAACCCAATTTCCTGACCCGGGATGGCCAGATCATGGACCACCCGGGTCTTGTAGTTTAAACGCTCAAGATTGGGCAGGATATAATAGGCCCCGTCAGCCAGAGCTTTGAATACAATGTCTTGGGACGCTTTGGCAAGCAGTCTGAGATCTTGTGTAAAATGCCCGATGACAAAAACAGCCAGGGTAAACATGCCGCTTAAAAACGGGCTTGAGAACGCAGAGAAAAAAACGGCAAAAGCCAGGATTATCAATATCTCAATGTAAATAGGCACAATGGCTGTCAACAGATACCAGGGCACTGCTCTCTCATAGGCGAAACACAGGGCGAACAAAAACACTGTCATCACCACTACTTCCACTAGGATCGTCAGGCTAAGCCCGAAGTATTTGCCCATGATAAACTGCCACCGGGCCAACGGTTTGGAAAGAATAATGTAAATGGTGCGTTTTTCCATCTCCTTGTACACCATACCAATGCCCACAAAAATGGCGATAAGCGTCCCGCCGATGGATATGGCCCCAAGCCCAAAATCCTTTATGATTTTCATAGGATCGCCGATGGTCAGCTTGCCTAAAACAATGGAAAACAAAATTAAAATTACGGCAAAAAACAAAAGGCTGTAAAAAACCTTATCCCGGATAGATTCTTTAAATGTATTAAGGCCGATGGCCAGTATTTTGTTCATGAATATTTATCCTGTTGGCGGCCTGCAGAAGGCGTAGTTTGCCCGGCACTTTTTATATAAATATCTTCTATGCTTTTTCGTGCTGTGGTAAAAGAGGCAAGAGACAGATTTTGGCGCTTAATTTCATCCATCACCCGGTCGGCGATATTTTTGTCTCCCGTTGTAATAATATGCCGGGTGCCTCTAATCACTCTATTAATGCGGCTTTGCCCCTCAATGCCTGACAGATCCAAGCGCTCCCCCTGACAGGTAATCTCCCAGGTGGAATCCCTAGACGCCATAGCATCGTCCATGGTGATGATGTGTTTAAGTTCCCCATTGTCAAGTATGCCTGCACGATCGCAAATCATCTCCATATCGGAAATAATGTGGGACGAAAAAATAATGGTCTTCCCTTGATCCCGGCAGGATAGAATAATGTCACGTACGGCTTTGCGCCCCATGGGGTCCAGGCCCGACATGGGTTCATCCAGAATCAGCATTTTCGGGTCATTGACCAGGGCCTGGGCAAGACCGATGCGCTGGAGCATGCCCCGGGAATATTTGCGCAACTGGGTGCCCCCGGCATGGGACAGTCCCACAAGATCCAGCAAATTGCCCACCCGTTTTTTGCGTTCAGCACCGGTCATATCAAACAAGCTGGCATAAAATTCAAGGGCTTCGGCACCGGTAAGGTAAGAATAGAAATAAGGCTGTTCCGGCAAATAGCCGATCATGGCCCGGCTGTTTCTATGCTTTGCCGAACACCCCCAAAACGAGATATCCCCTTTGTCCGGCCAGATCAACCCCAGCATCAACTTAAAGGTCGTGGTTTTACCTGCCCCGTTACCGCCCAAGTAGCCAAACACTTCATTGTCCCGGATCTGAAAATTCAAATCGCGGATCACCTGTTTTTTCCCCAGCCAGCCGTTGGAAAAGCTTTTGGTTAACCCCTTAATATCGATTGCAGTTAAATCCGTCACAGGCATGTTCCTTTTTTAGTTTTCTTCCGATATGCGCATCGGCAAGGGCAAGTCTTTTGTCCGGGGGCCTTCTTTTTTCTTAATATGTACCGTCAAATCTTCTTCCGGCATTGTGTTCTCAATCGTCCAGCTTTCCCTGGAAATATAATAGGTCCCGCCCCTGGGATCAACCGGCATGCGTGGAAGAAAACCTGTGGCAACCAATTGCCCTATGGATGCCGGATATCTTTGAAATTTGAGGTAAAATGCATCAAGCCCCTGTTTAAGCCGTTTTTTATTGGCCCGATGAACCACCTGATCAAGCCGTTCCGTTAAACGATTTTTGAAAGCCTGATTTTTTGTGGACTTTATCATCTCTTGTAAAAAGTCGACGGCCGCTTCCGGAAAATCTGCATTGGCATAAAGCCGTGCGACTAGACGGGGAAGATAAGACGGACTTTTGGGGAACTTTGTGGCCTGTTCCAGATAATGGGCCGCAGTCAAATAGTCATTTTTATGGTACATGTAATTATAAGCAAGGAAAAAAGGGAAATACCAATATCTGGGATCATCCTTAGAGACATTTTCCATTCCTTTTTTCAACAGCGCAATGCTGTTATCAACCTCACCGGCTTCGGCAACCAGAACGATGCCGCCAAATTCATAGGGATATTGATACAGTGGGTCCAGCGTGGTCACCACATCCAGTAGATGGGACAGCCATGTATAATTACGGTCCGTTTCGGCATGGCCGCCGAAATACCCGACCGCCTTGATCCATAACAAATCCCCCAGCATCTCATCATACCCCAGAGCTGCCCCTCTTAAAAATGTTCCAGACGGAAGGTACAAGAAGGTTTCCGCCTCCTTGACAGGATATTTTGCATCCAGCGTCTCAATCAAATAAAAAAGGGTCGATAATAGGAGTACTAGAAAAATTATTCTTTTAAATTTAGACAGCACGATACAAAACACCGTTTTGCAGAGCCCTTTTAGGCCTGCTCTTTTCTATTTTTAACAACAACGATAACCTTAAAATTGCATAAAAATAAAGGGCAAACGAAAATAAAAATTGAGGATCTCCATTATTAAAGATTCTCTTGGGTTTGCGAACAACAAATTAACCGAACTTAAAAAAATCCCTCTCATTTAAAGCGGGTGCAGTCTAAAAATTAGCATACACTTCACTATCATCAGTGAACCAGATCAATTCCGAATCTGGTCGCCAAATATTTAAGTTCTTTTTCATATTTTAAATTAAGCACATTCCGGGTATCAGGCATCATTATATCAGGCCGTTTCTTTTTTGTTACCCCATAAATGGGCCAATCTCTTTTTATCTTAGTTTCCGCCGGGACCCCGATTTTATTGAGTTGATTGATTATTTTCCTCATTCCAAACGATAACAAGGGACTGTAAACAGAGCGTGCCGGATTCTCTTTTGGAATCTCATGGTCTATCACTTCCACCCCCAGAAACAAATAAACGGTTTTCAAAAGTATAGAGGGATAATTGACCAGATCTGAAAAATTCAAGACCAGCACGTTGTCTTTAAATTTTTCAATATATGGGGCAATCTGACGGCTGTAAAGCCCTGATCGAAAGTACATGTAATTCCAAAAATACTCGGGCATAAAAAAAGAGGTTGGACCATTCAAAAACCGTTTATCTTCAAGGTTAAGGGCATGCTCAAAGTTCAACGCGTACTCGTACCCGTCACTTACCATCCAGTTGTATAGCGAATAGGCCCTGTCCACCGGGTTTCTTAATATGATAATAATTTTTGCCTTGGGGTTATAGGCGTAGATGTTCTGTACAGCATCCTTCGAAGTTAAATAGGCCGTAGATGCATCACATCTGTAAAGATACCGGCCTCCATCTTTGTACAGTAGTTGATAGGCGTTAAGGGAACCTTGTCTTCTGAGCTTCGAAAAATAGGCCGGTTCTTTGTTGAGTTCGTCCAAAACCGTATAAATTTGGGGATGGTGCTTAAATCCAGCCCAGAGACTTGTTGTTCCGGCTTTTGCAGCCCCTACGATAAATAGATTAACCTTATTCATACCCCAACCGTTCTCTTTCATCCCGGCAGGCCGTGTTAATCTGATTTTTTACCTTTTCAAAATCATCAATTACTTTTTGAGCCCCCACAAACTCAATGGTATGCCGGGGATTAAATTTTGCATAAAAGTTCTCAGATGCTCGCATAGTTTCCATTTCAGACCGCTTAACAGCAGTGTCGATAGATGAATGAGAAAAATTCCACCCAAAATTCAAACTTAGCCGGTTTAATTGTTCGTGAGGAGATTCAATGAGATCTTCATAGCAGATTATATGTAATATCCGACCTGTAACAGGCCCGGTAAGCCATGAATTTATATGTTTTCTCCACCCTTGTATCCCGCGGCGGTCAGAAAAACAAAAGTCGGAAAAGGAGGGGAGCTTTTCTCCATGGTTCAACAAATAAATATAATAGCTTTTCATTACAGCCGCAGGCTCTCTGGTAAGGTAAATCGTAAAATAATAGTTGGGGTTATACGCGGAGTGAGATTTTATCAGGCGGTTCATAGGCCGAGAATAAAGAGGCGGGCCGATATGCCGCGTGATATGAATGTCTGGGATATACATACGCGCACTGGGAAATCCCGCACTTTCCTTTTTTCTACTTTCAAGTAATGCGATATTGGCCAGAATAGTTGAAAACCAAGTTATCCCTGATTTGGGATATTCGACAATATACACGTCACTATGCCGGGGATCTGACGCGGTCGTCCTATGGTCCCGTATTTTTTTGTATACTTGAAATAAGTTCTTTCCAAACATTTAAAATGCTTCCGAACCAAATGGCTTTATTCATCATAACAAACAAAACCGCCGTTTCACTGCTAAATAACTGCCCTATATATGCTACAAAGCATCGGGAAACCAACGTGGCCCAAGCTGCTCCGACGATCCCGTACCGGGGGATCAACCAGTAATTGAGCGTAATATTGAGTACCAGGCCTGTCATTATCCTGTAATTTGCCAACTGTTGCTTATTTTTTGCGAGGTACCAGGTCCATACCGTATTGTTAAAAAAAACAAATATTCCTGCCCAAATATGTATTCTCAAAACACGGGCAGATAGATGGTATTCTTCCCCGAAGAGCAGGAGTATCAATGCATCGCTG
>JAKSBO010000167.1 GCA_022361095.1 Desulfobacterales bacterium
CAGTCTCGGCGTTTTTTTTGATACGGATTTCGGGATGAAGTTTTCCCGTCGGAAAGTAACGGTTTCCACCTCGGGCGTTGTGCCTAAAATCATTCAGTTGGGCCTTGATACCGAAGTCAACCTTGCCGTGTCGCTGAATGCCACGGACAACGGCCTGCGGTCACGCCTCATGCCGATTAACCGTACCTGGCCCATTGAGGCATTGCTTGCGGCCTGCAAAAAATTCGAGATGAAGCCCAGGAATAAAATTACCTTTGAATATATACTGATGAGCGGTGTCAATGACAGTGATGCCCATGCCCATGAACTGGTCCGCCTGCTTGCCCCCATTCGGGCAAAAGTGAATCTTATTCCGTTTAATGCCCATGAAAAATCCCCTTTTAAGCGGCCGTCACAAGATCGGGTCAATGCGTTTTTAACCATTCTTTTAGACAAGAACATGACTGCCATTGTCAGGAAGAGTAAGGGCGATGATATCTCTGCTGCATGTGGGCAACTCAAGGCGGCCCAAATTGATTAGGCCGTCCGGATTTACTTACGGCATCCGAAATTTCCGGCTGCGTCCGGGAGTTGCTTCGGGTTTTCATCCGCAATATTGTGGTTAGGGTGCTTGTATCAACAGGTCGTGAAATGCCCCTGATTCAGGCGAGGTTACTTCTATTTGCCGTGTTTCCTGTTTTTCAAATATGCTGATGGCCGTTAATGAACCGGCTGGTGCTTTGGTGTAACCGGCTGTGATTGTGGCTGCCAAATGCAGGGTCGTTTCATCGGTTGAGCCGAAAACCAAGGCGTCCGGGCCGGGCAGGTGGGTGCTGCGAAGACGGATGTGGGTGTCGGGATCATAGAGATTCATGATCCGTTTGTTCTCTGCCTTGTTTCTTCCCACCACAAGCTTGGCCCTGCTGTCCAGTCGGAAGTGCCGGCCGTGTTTGAGCAGGTGCAGTTGGGTTTTATCTTTTGTTTTCTGGATATATAAAAGATCCCTTAGCCGCTGGGAATACCCTTTGTCCGTGAGCAGGCATCCGCCGGCCGGAGACGGGTACTTTGTGATGCCGTATTCTTTTGCCAGGGCGACCTGGGGCTTTCTGCCCCGGCCGCTGATGGACAGCAGGCGGCTTCTGTCCACAAGGCCCTTTTGTTCGGCAATGGTTTCAGGCAGCAGGCCGGCACTTAGAGGACGAAGTATCAGGCCGTCGAACCCGCTGTTTTTTTCAACATAGCGCAGCGAGTTTTTTGTCTGGGATTTTGGCCGTTGCCCCACCACTTCTCCTGAAAATAAAAAATCAGCCCCGAGTTCCGCCATCATCAGGCCGGCCTTGGCAAACATCAATGTATGGCAATCCATGCATGGGTTCATGTTTTTGCTGAACCCTGCTTTGGGCGCTTTCATCATTTCCATGTAATCGTCTGTAATGTCTTTTACAATCAATGGGATGCCGATTTGTTCTGCCGCTTTTTTTGCAGCCTTGGCATCAAAGAACGGCGTTTCAAAACTGATCCAGATCACATCAATGCCCTGGTCCTTGAGTATGAGGGCTGCCAGCATGCTGTCAAGCCCGCCCGAGCATAGCCCCAGGGCTTTGACTTGTCTTGTGGTTTTAATAAGGTTCATATATAAGTTTTAAGGTATGAAACAGGTACCCAAAATCGTGTCGGTTATTATTGAAAGGCTAAAGGCTCATTATCCGATTGTCAATACGCAACTTGACCACACCAATCCCTTTGAGTTGCTCATTGCAACCATCTTGGCTGCCCAGTGCACGGATAATCAAGTCAACAAAGTGACAAAGGTGTTGTTCGCCCGTTACGCTGACCCGGATTCCCTTGCCGGGGCAAATCTCGATGACATAAAAAAAATAATTTTTTCCACCGGCTTTTACAATAACAAGGCCAAGAATATCAAGGCCTGTGCAAATAAAATTCAAAAAGAGTTCAATGGTAAGGTTCCCCGGGATATCAAGACTTTAACCAGCCTGCCGGGGGTGGGAAGAAAAACGGCCAATGTGGTCCGGTCCGTATGTTTTAATATCCCCACCATTGTAGTGGATACCCATGTCTTCCGGGTGTCACGGCGTCTGGGGCTTGCCCGGGCGACAGACCCTGTTAAGGTGGAATTTGAATTGATGGATGTTTTACCCAGAACGGCGTGGAACGATATCGGGCTGCAGTTTATTTATTTGGGCCGTGGGATCTGCCATGCAAGAAAGCCCGCTTGCGGCCGATGTTTTTTAACTGATCTGTGTCCGTCTGCTTTGACACGTTTGCCTGGCCCATGAAAGTGATGGAGATCGGATCTCTGGTTTAAAGGAAGCAAGCCGATACCCAGATTCGGGTTTTAACGTTCGCAGATCTGGTATACCGGCTGGGTTTTTATCCGCTGATTTCAATCATAAAAGCGGGTGTCGGCGTCATTCCTTTCTCCCGTCAGGATGGCTTGTGCCTTTGACGTCCCCCGGTTTTCCCGGGACAAAATCGTTTTTCATGTATTTTACAATGTCATTGGCGGATAATACATTTGCGACCGTGCCGCCGGCTATCTTTAACGCAATTTCCTGGTTTTGTGTTGCCGTTGCCACTGCGTCACCTGCAACAACGACATCGTAACCGCGTGAACTGCCGGCGTAAGCTGTACTGAGAATGCATTCGTCCGTCCAGAGGCCTGAAAGAACAATGGTATCAATGCCCTCGGCCTTTAATTTTTCATCCAGGTAAGAGTTGCCGTTTTCATCAAAGTTCCAAAACATATCCAGGTGCTTTCCATGGTAAAACCAGCCGTCGGATACTTCCTTTTGCGTTGGCGCAATTTCCGATAAAGGCATCATTCCCGGTTCACCTGTGAAGATGTACACCGCATTTTCCGGATCATCCGGACGCAGACCTTTGGAACCATACCATCTGTCCATGGCATTGCTGATGCCGTCGTCAAAAGTACGGCTCCAGGCACTCCAGACAATGCACACGCCGTCGTTTGCCTGTTGAACGTTCCGAAATACATCTACAAGTTTGACCAGATTCGGAAGAATACCACCTGCATAAGGCCGATACTCCTCCTGGCAGTCATCAAG
>JAKSBO010000432.1 GCA_022361095.1 Desulfobacterales bacterium
AAAATGATGTGGCCCGAATCTTCTCCGCCCAGCAGAGCCCCGGTCTTTTTCATGCGCTCCAATACTTTTCTGTCCCCAACCCCGGTTATTTCATGCGAAATACCCAATTTGGCCAGTGCATTGCCCAAACCCACATTGCTCATAACCGTACTGACAACGATATTATTGCCAAGCTTTCCGGCCTGCTTTGCAAAACCGGCCAGAACAGCCAGCAAGGTGTCTCCGGTTATCTGCCGGCCTGTTTCATCCACAGCAATCAAACGGTCTGCATCACCGTCAAGGGCAAGGCCGAGATCTGCGTTCATTTTTTTCACCTGATCGCTTAAGTCTTGTGTATGCTGGGAGCCGCATGCTTCATTTATGTTTGTGCCGTTTGGCTGGTTATGGATAAAACTTACGTCAAAATAATCCGCGTTAAATATCCGGGGAGCGCAGAAACTGGCGGCACCATTGGCCGTATCAATAACCAATTTAAGTTTTCTCCGGTTGTCTTGAAAATTAAATTTTTCAGCCAGAAACCGCGCATACCGGGCCTGGGCATCATTGATGTATGAGATGGTGCCGATTTTTGAAGGCAGATCAATGGACGGGCCAAGAATCATTTTTTCAAGGGTATCCTCTTGGTCATCGGATAATTTAATGCCGCCCCTTTGAAAGATTTTGATACCGTTGTCATAATAGGGATTATGGGAAGCAGAGATCATAATGCCAGCTCCGCAGGACTCAATGGCGCTGCTCAGGTATGCCACTGCTGGGGTGGGAACAACACCGCCTATCATTACATCTACACCCATCGAAGCAATCCCTGCAGCAAGTGCGGATTCAAGCATTTGGCCAGAAATCCTGGTATCCCGGCCGATAATGACGCATTTGTTGGAAGTTTTTTGGGTTAAAATACCCACTGCCTGGCCTGTTTTCATGGCCAAATCGCATGTCATGGGATAAGCGTTTGCCCTGCCCCGTATACCGTCTGTTCCAAATAACTGTCCCATTGAAATGGTTATCCTAACTTCTGTTTTGTTTTCAATCCCTTATAAAAAAAACTGTGTAATCGACACAAATCTTTAAACATTCGTTATGAACTATGCCTGGCTGTTATTCGTCCAGCACAAACGCATTAACAATACGGTCTTCAATGTTTTTAAGCCATACTGATCCCATAATCGAAATTGATTCGTCAAGATTTTGAATGAGTCCAACGTAATTTTTTTTGTTATGAATAGATTTCGTCTCAATGTGCTGTATAAATTTTTCTCCATCCGGCCCAGGCGTTTTAATATCATTTTCAGCCCGGTCAAATATGAAAGATGCCTGGGACAGTTTTTTAAGAACTGTTTCATGGGCTTCAACAGACTGACTGCCCTGCCCTTTTCCCCTTTGGAGCAAAATTTCTTTTGATTGTTTAAGTTTATCTCCAAATGCATCCAGTCGTTTTATGCGCTCCTGAATACAGATATCAATATTTTCCAGCAACCCTGACACAAGATGTTGGGACATCCAGTCCCAGGTAAAAAGCGTACGAATAAAATGATACCAGGCCTTCAGGGCATACAGCCCTGAAATATAGTGTATGTTTTCGGTTAAAATCCTGTCGGGCCGGGTATAGATACCCGGGCGCCATTGAACCGATGCACTTCTCATTGTCCCGCCCATGATCAAACGATCGCACCGCAGTTCGCTTTTCCGGATAATGGACCCTGCGGCACTGATGCATCCAAAGGCGATTCTGACCGGGCCCACAAGTCCGCCCTGCCCGCCAAGGAACACGGGCCGCTGGTTTAGCATGACGCCCTGGTGGACATTGCCCATCATAGAGGCCGTAGCCTTATCCTGATTCGGGGTATAATTAAAGTGGATAAAAGAGGACCCCACCTCGGAGTGATCTTTTCGGCTGGTTCCGCCGGCCATGAAACAATCGCAAAAATTGATCAGGCTGCCCAGGGTGACAAAGGGGAAAAGAATGGTCTGTTTAAGTCCTACGGTGTGTGCTGCATTGGCCTGTTCTTCAAGAATACAGCCTTTTCGCACATGGCCCCCCGAACCAAACACATTGTCTCCCATGAATACGGCATCTTGAAAATACCCGCCGTGCAGCTTTGTACCCGGCCCGATAAGGCAGTTCTCTACCGTCACCGGTGTTTCATAACCCAAAGACGTGCCCGGCATGATCAGGGTTTGTGTGCCCATCACTTTGGTGCCCGCATAAAGCGTTACCCCATCCGGGGATATGCGGTCAATATCAACTTCCTCACCAATAAACACGGTGGCGGGATTCGGGATTTTTACCCCTTTTTGTAACAGGGACTCAATTTTTTTTAAATTCATAATTTAAATACTTTAGATAACCTGATCGATGTTGGAAAATTATGGAACGATCTTTAATATTATATCTTTAAGGGTTTATTCTCATCAATTTTTATTTTATAAATATTAATGTCTGA
>JAKSBO010000773.1 GCA_022361095.1 Desulfobacterales bacterium
ACCGAGAGTTCGCTGACTCGTAAACCAGCGGAGATTAAACATAATCGCAGATGATTATAAATACGCTGTAGCTGCTTAAGGCGGCTTCCGTCCTCCTGACATCCTTCTTGCAGATTCAGGTCAGGGCGTCGACTTTGCAAGACCGCTTTTGGAATTTCCTGGGTTTCAAAAGTTAAATTTTCCAGGATACACCGGGTTGTATCCCTCCTGAAGGAGCCTTCCCGGCCAATTTTAAAGTTCAGGATAAACATGTAGAAGCCTGGATTGATTGTTTTCGGACACGGGTTCAACTCCCGTCGCCTCCACCAATTTTATTTAAAATCAATACTTTATATAATAATGCCCCATGGAGATAGTGGGGCGGGTTTAATTCATCTTGTCTGAGCCCTCTTTTTTAAATTCAAGCACTTCAGTTTTAGCCTTTTTCTTGATAATCAGTTCGGCCATGTCTGCCGATTCGACGTCATCCATTTGATAATATCTTTCAAAGGATTTGTTTGTTCTGTGGCCGGAATGTTTTTTGCGGTTTTTATATAGTCGCGAATATTGCAAAAAAATTTTCTGTTTATTCTCAATCAAAAACTGCGCCAGAACCATATTGGCAACGCTCAAAAAAAGATTTGGGATAAGTTACAGAATCTGGTATTTTCCAGTCATTAACGTTGTTAGCCGTAAATTTATCGCCATAACCTGCAAATTTACCCGTAACAGCACAGAGCCGTATCCTTAGGAGACCACATGACTAGAAAAAATACGGGACATCGTTCTCTTCACTTTGACACCCGGGCTATCCATCATGGATTGAAAAATGATGGATTTGAGGGCGCCACCCTTCCCCCCATTTATCAAAATGCGGCACATTATCACGAGACGGCCCAGGATTTGAGCCGGACCTTTGCAGGAGAAACCGGCGACCATATTTATATGCGCTTGACCAATCCGACCAACCAGTTTCTGGAAAATAAACTCTGCGCTCTGGAATCGGGCCGGAAAGCCATTTTAACATCATCGGGCATGGCGGCCATCAACAATGCCTGCATGACTTTGCTTAGATCTGGGGATGAGCTTGTGGCCTCCAGATCCCTTTTCATGTCCACCTTTAATCTGTTTACCAATATCTACAGCAAATATGGCATCAAGGCCGTTCTGGTAGATCCACTGGCGCCGCAAAAAATTGAAAACGCCATTACCGGTCAAACCCGGTTTGTTTACATTGAAACCATTACCAACCCGGGTATGGAAATTACCGACATCCGAAGAATTGCAAACATTGCCCACGCAAAAGGGGTTCCCCTGATGGTGGACAACACCCTGGCTTCTCCCTGGCTTTGCCGGCCCATTGAATTGGGGGCCGATATTGTGCTTCACTCCACCACCAAATACCTCTCCGGCCATGGCGCTTCCCTGGGTGGCCTGATCGTGGATGCAGGTAATTTTGACTGGTCACAGCCTCGGTTTGATGACTTTGCCGGGACGGCTCAGGCAGGAAATTTCAATTTTATCACCAAGTCATGGAAAGAGGCCCAGGTTAACTTTGGAACCACCCCGGCCCCGTTTCACTCTTTTCTGACGGCTGTGGGCCTGAACACATTGGGGGTCAGGATGGAACGGCACATGGAAAACGCCATGAAAACAGCCTCTTTTTTAAAAAAACATCCAAAAGTGAAATGGGTTAACTTCCCCGGATTTGAGGATCACATAAGCCACAAAATTGCCAATGAGCAATTCTGCAACCGGGGATTCGGGACCATGCTGACCTTTGGGCTGGAAAATGAAGCGGCCTGTTTTAAATGCATTGACCGGCTCTCCATGATCCTTAACCTGGCCAATCTAGGAGACTGCAAAACCTTAATTATCCATCCCTGGTCCACCCAGTACGTTAGCTTTCCAAAGGCACAACGGGAACAGATGGCCGATCCTTGTCTGCTGCGCCTTTCCGTAGGCATTGAGCACATTGACGATATCTGTGCAGACCTGGACCAGGCACTTTCAGGGGTATAACAACCATGAGCGAATACACAGATCACGACCAGACCGGTGCCACTGTCGGCCAGGTTGAAAAAAAATATTTTACCTTTGCAGAGCCGCCGGACCGGTTCAAACTTGAAAGCGGGGCTGATATCGGCCCGGTCACCCTTGCCTATGAAACCTGCGGCACCTTGAACAAGGACAGGTCCAATGCTGTTCTGGTCTGTCATGCCTTGACCGGGGACTCCCATGTGGCCGGATATTACAGCCCCAAAGACCCAAAACCAGGCTGGTGGGATATCATGGTCGGTCCGGGCAAGGGGATTGATACGGAGAATTGGTTTGTGATCTGCTGTAACGTCATCGGCTCCTGCATGGGAACCACAGGCCCTGCGTCCACAAACCCTGAAACCGGCCAAGAATACGGTACCGATTTTCCCCTGATCACCATTGCAGATATGGTTAAGGCACAAAAAGTCCTTCTGGACCATCTGGGAATCAAAAAACTGGCTGCCGTGGTCGGAGGCTCCGTGGGGGGAATGCAGGTGCTTGAATGGTGTGTCAGATATCCTGAATCAACCTCCTTTGCCGTGGTCCTTGCCTCCACCTGCCGCCACTCGGCCCTAGCCATTGCTTTTAACGAAGTGGCACGGCAGTCTATCATGGCTGATCCCAACTGGCAGGGCGGTCATTATTATTCGGATAAAAAACCGGATATGGGCCTTGCCATTGCCCGGATGATCGGCCATATTACCTATTTGTCCGATGAATCCATGCGCCTTAAATTCGGACGGAAACTGCAGAACCGCAGCGATTTGAGTTTTGAGTTCGGTGCAGAATTCCAGGTGGAATCCTATCTCCAGTACCAGGGCCAAAAATTTATTGAACGGTTTGATGCCAATTCGTTTTTGTACATCACCAAGGCTGCCGACTATTTTGATCTTGCCCGGGACCATGGTAAAGGATCACTGGTCCAGGCTTTTTCAAAGGTTGTCGCCCGGTTCCTTGTGGTGTCTTATACCTCGGATTGGCTTTACCCGACCTATCAGTCCAGGGAAATGGTAACGGCCATGAAAAAAAACGACCTGGATATCAGTTTCTGCGAGATTGATGCCCAGTGGGGCCATGACGCTTTTCTGCTGC
>JAKSBO010000188.1 GCA_022361095.1 Desulfobacterales bacterium
CCTGAATAAAGCTGAGGAAAAATTCCAGGCATATCCTTTCATGACATATGAAATTCTGGATATCGAAAAACCGCCTGGCGAACAGGGATTTGACACCGCCTCCTTTGACCTGATCATTGCATCAAATGCCCTGCATGCCACAAAGAATATGGATCAGACACTGTCCCATATCCAAACATTGCTGGCACCGGGAGGTGTCCTGTTAATCAGGGAGATTACCCGGTACATACCGCAGTTTGACCTTGTTTTCGGTCCGCTTCTGACCCAACTCGATGACGGGAAAAAGCGGGATGCAGAACCGTTTCTGTCCATTGAGAACTGGAAAAAATTGCTGACGGCACACCGGTTTGTGGAAATCTCGGCCTTTCCCGGGCACCGTAACGGTGCGCCAGACATTGACGAACATATTATAGCTGCCCGGACCGATGCCCGGGCAAAAGCGGAAACAGGCCATATCATTCCTGCATTTAACTGGAAACAAATTTCGCAGGCAGAACCGCAACATGCCGGAAACAGGTATGATCACCCGCTTCTAGGGCAATTGTTTTACGTTCCTTCGGGGATAACCCATCAAAATCGGATCTCCTTATCCAGCCTGCCGCCTTCCTTAAGAGATCATCGTATATTCGAAGACATTGTGCTGCCGGGCGGATATTTTTTTGAAATGGCTTTGTCAGCCGGCAAAAAATGTCTTCAACAATTACCTGTACTGAAAAATGTTATGATGCATGAGGCATTGGTCATTGAACCGGATGATTCACCCGTCACGGTGCAGACAATCCTGTCCCAGGAGAAACCGGGTAAATTCTCATGCGAAATATATAGTACGCCCGAATCAAAGCCCATGCAGCCAAAGCATTGGAAGCGCCATTTTTCAGGTACGCTTGAAAGGCATCCCGACGCCCTGTCCGGGGCCACAATAAAACTGGCTGAGATCCGGCACAGGTGCATCAAATCCGTAGAGCCAGGCGATCATATACCTGTAAATGCAGTTGTCCATGATGTAACGGTGGGGAATCATGAAGCCATCGGCCGAATTACATTTCCCGAAACGGTTATCCGGGAAACAAGGGACTTTGCCATGCCACCGGCATTTCTTGATCCCTGCCTGCTCATGTGGTCGGCCATACTGGACGAAACTCTGGGCCATGATGATGGCGCCACCTCCTATTTGCCTGTGGCGGCGGACCAGGTCTGCTATTTTTCCAAAGCACCTGAAGACCTCCTGTGTCATGTGGCATTACGGGATCCAGCGGATAAAAACAACCTTATGGGCAACATCAGTTTATACAACATGACCGGTGAGATCGTTGCCCAAATTAAAGGGTTGCACATGAGGCCTGTAACGCCGAGGACGATTTGGGAGAACCGATATAAAAAAATAAGCTATGAAGTTTGCTGGCAGGCATACGCGGATCAAAAAATACCTGAACCTGATGTGACGCAACCCGGTTGCTGGGTTCTGCTGGCGGATGAAAGCGGTGTCGCAGAAAAATTATCCCGGGAAATCCAAGCGTCGGACGATGAGGATATTGTTGTTTTTGCCAATAAAAATCAAACCCATTCAACCGTATGGACGGTATCAGATTTTGAGGACCTGTTTAGAAATGACATCATCCCCAGGTCAATGCCATGCAAAGGTATCGTATTTATGTGGTCCCTGGATGCCCCTGATACGGACGAGGCAGCTTCTGATTCAATCCAACAAATTACAAGATCAAATTATTTGACCCTTCTTCATCTTCTCAGGGCAAAAATTTCATCAGGACTTGAAGCACCCGGATTGTACATTGTGACCCGAAACACGCAACTTGTGGCCCCTGGCGACCGTGCGGCCTGTGTCACGAATGCCATTTTCTGGGGGGTGGGCAAAGTGATTCCCCATGAGCATCCTGAGATGCATCATGTGTGTATCGACCTTGATTCCCAAGGAACGGCAGATGAAGGAAAATTACTATGGCGTCACCTGCAGCTCACAGACGATGAGCATGAAATAGCGTTTCGGGACAGCCAAAAACTGGTGAGCAGACTGGTACGGACCCCATCTCTGAACAGGGAGTATCCGGATAATGATTCGTCCATATTCAATTCTGATGCGACCTATATCATAACCGGTGGTTTCGGCGGCATGGGCATTGAAACCGCCAAATGGCTGGCAAAAAACAATGCAGCCGGCATTGTGTTACTCGGCCGGCATTCTCCATCCGCATCCGCACTTGAATCAATACAGGAGATCCGGGATGCCGGTGTTGAAGTCATATCCAGGCAGGTAAATATCGGTGACCGGGACTCCTTATCAAACGCATTGCATGAGATCAGGACATCCATGCCGGCCATAAGAGGCGTTTTGCATCTGGCAGGTGTTTTAGGCGAAGGCGATATGCTGCGGCAAGATGTCAAAGAGATGGAACCTGTCATGGCACCTAAGATGGAAGGTGCATGGAACCTGCATCTTTTAACAAAAAACGATCCCCTTGATCATTTTGTAATGTTCTCCTCAATCACATCCCTATGGGGTGGCCACGGGCTTGGCGCCTACAGTGCGTCAAATATGTTCCTGGATCTTTTAGCGTCCTATAGAAAAGCGCATGGATTACCTGCCTTGAGTATCAACTGGGGCGCTTTTTCCGAAAAAGGCATGATTGCACAGGATGAAGCAGGCGCAAAGCTAAGAGCTAAAGCAGGTATTGATGCCTTTACTCCCCAAGAAGCCCTGGCACACCTTTTTACCGCCATGGGGCTTAAGAATCACCACATCTGCCTTGCCAAAATCCGCTGGCCCGAATTTTTCAGCCGCGGACTCATGGCCAACAACAAATTGTTGGCCCACCTGAAAACAACGGTTCCGGAAACAGCGCCAGCCGATAAAGGGTCAAACTTTCTGTCACAATTTGCCATATCGCCATTGAACGAACAGCATGACCTGTTGGAAAACCTGCTGAAACAAAAGATATCTGAGACGCTCCGGATTGCAACAGCAGATCTTGCCGCGCATACGGATCTTATCGGGATGGGAATGGATTCTTTGATTTTCCTTGAATTGTCACAATCGCTGGGCAGGGAACTTGAGGTACAGATTCCCCCCCACACTCTTTTCAAAGAACCGACAATCAAAGGCCTGACCAACAATATCCTGGAAATGATCAGTAAAGATAAAGACACGGAAGCAAAAGGCGATGTGACAAAATATTTTACCCTGCGGACAGACCCTGAAAACAGGTTTGAACCCTTTGAACTTACGGATATTCAGCAGGCATACTGGGTGGGCAGACATGGGGTTATGGGCATGGGAAAAATTGCATGCCATACCTATTATGAGTTGGATATCAGCGATCTGGACATGGCGCGATACTCCCAGGCCTGGAATACGCTGATAAAACGCCATGAAATGCTGCGTGTCATTGTCCTGCCGGATGGGCGGCAGCAAATCCTGGAAACCGTCCCTGAATTTGAAATCGATATCTCAGACTTCACAGGGCAGGATTCGAATACTGTTAATTCCCGATTGGCGTCCATACGGGAAAGGATGTCACACCAGATATTTCAAACGGATAGATGGCCGCTTTTCGAGGTAAACGTATCATTGCTGAATGAAAAGACAAGCCGTGTGCATATGAGCCTGGATCTCCTGTTCGCGGATGCCCACAGCATCAGGCGGATATTCTACGAATTGCATACCTTTTATAATGATCCGGAATCGGCACCGGATACACCTGATATCTCATTCCGTGACTATGTCATCAGTGAAAGAAACTTCAGGGAATCCGTTCTTTATGACGCGGCAAAAACATATTGGTGCAACAGGCTTGAAACCCTGCCCAAAGCACCGGAACTGCCGATCATCAAGCAACTGCAGGATATTGACAATCCGTACTTTAAAAGAAGGATTCGAACAATAGGGGCAAAGAAGTGGGCCGGGCTAAAACAACATGCATCCCGTACCGGTATAACTCCGGCCGGATTATTGCTATCCGCATATGCAAAAATTCTTTCTCAATGGAGCAGGACAAACCGGTTCTCCATCAACTTAACCGTATTCAACCGGCTGGCAGTGCATCCCCGGATTAATGACATCATAGGAGATTTCACTTCCGTCATGTTTCTTGAGGTTGATGATTCACAACATCTCTCATTTAAAGAATTTACAAAACAGGTACAGAATCAATTATGGCGGGATATGGAACACCGCTTTTTCAGCGGGGTAGAATTCCTCCGGGAACTTGCCCAGGCCCGAGCCAATCCTTCAATGGAAATTATGCCGGTTGTCTTTACAAGCAATCTCACCGGAGATACATTCCCCAAAGACACATCCCCTGGAGAGGAGAATATATTTTCACTGGTTGACAAGGCGGTTTATGGCATCAGCCAGACGCCCCAGGTCTGGATAGATCTCCAGGTTGCCGAAACCAATGGGGAGCTCGTCGTATTTTTAGACGCTGTGGAAGATCTTTTCCCCCAAGGGATGCTGGATGACATGTTTGCCGCTTACGGCACGTTACTGGATATCCTTTCCACGGATGAGAAAACCTGGTCCCGGTCAACGTTCCGCCTCCTCCCGGATTACCAGACTCAAAAAAGAACAGAGGTCAATGCAACAACTTCCGATATATCAGGATCCCTGCTCCACGAGTTGTTTGAAAAACAGGCACTGGCGTATCCGGATCATATAGCTGTGGCAACTTCCGATTGTTCCGTCACATATGGGAAATTATCCCGGTTATCAAATCAACTTGGATATCAGTTGCAGCAAAATGGAGCGGAAAAAAATACCTTGGTTGCCGTCGTCATGGAAAAAGGGTGGGAACAGGTTGCGGCAGTCCTGGGGATTTTAAAATCCGGGGCTGCTTATCTGCCGGTGGATCCCGATGTGCCTGGAGAGAGACTTCGGCATCTTCTCAAAGACGGTGACGTCAGGTTGGTATTGACCCAGCCCGGGTTGGACCAGGATTTGGACTGGCCTGAAAATGTCAGCAGATTTGTCGTTGATATGCATGACAACAGCAGCCCGGATGTAACCCCCCATCAAACCGGGCGATCACCCGAAGATCTGGCCTATGTCATTTATACCTCCGGTTCCACAGGGCTTCCCAAAGGGGTTATGATTGACCACCAGGGTGCGGTCAACACAATCCTGGATATCAACAGCCGTTTCCATGTGACCCGGAATGATAATATCTTTGCCCTGTCAAACCTGAATTTTGACCTTTCCGTATACGATATTTTCGGAACTTTGGCTGCGGGTGGCACCATTGTCATGCCGGATGATGCGTTGCGCAAAGATCCGGGCCATTGGTTATCCATGATAAAGGAGAAACACGTAACAGTCTGGAATTCCGTACCCGCATTGATGCAGATGCTGGTGGAATATGTCTCCGGCAGGGATGAATTCCATATTGACACCCTTCGTTTGGTTCTCCTCAGCGGTGACTGGATCCCCCTTGGCCTGCCGGATAAAATCAGAAATCAATTTGACCCGGCAGAGATAATCAGCCTGGGCGGTGCCACCGAAGCATCCATCTGGTCCATCCTGTATCCCGTCAAGACGGTTGATGTGAATTGGAACAGCATCCCCTATGGCCGGCCCATGACCAACCAGAAC
>JAKSBO010000605.1 GCA_022361095.1 Desulfobacterales bacterium
GTTGCCATGATCAACCAGATCATGACCGCTATGCACACCCGGAAAGGCCTATCTCCCCGGAATGCCGGCCTGATCTGGCTCAAACAGCATCCCGACACTTACCGGGGCTGGTTGAAAAACGTGACCACCGCAGACGGCAAACCTGCAGCTCCGGCATTTGAGGCTGCCCTTGAACGCGTTAAAGAATAAATCTCGCCTCTATGTCTGCCACGAAGGTCAAATGTCTTTGTAACCTTCGTGGTAACAAAAACCGGATTATCGAGTAAAAAAATCTAACGTTATTATTGGCCCGGCAGAGCCCGGCACACCAGTTCCAGAAGGTGAACCACCCGGGCAGGAACGTTTTGGCGGTTAAGGCTGTCCCGGAGCTGGATCATACATCCCGGACAGGCCGTTGCCACGATTTGTGCCCCGCTTTGGGCAACATGAGCGGCCTTTTGGTCACCGATCTTTTGGCTGGTTTCATAATGGTGTACGGAGAAGGTACCGCCCAGGCCGCAGCAGGTTGCCGCATCCGCCATCTCAACAAAGTCAACCTGGGGCAAAGCGGAAAGCAATTGCCTGGGGGCTTGGGTCAGACCGTGATTTCTCAGGTGGCAGGGATCGTGGTAGGTGGCCTTGACCGGCGCCTTTGACCGAGGCAACCCTGCCAGCCTGCCGGCCAGATCCATATCCATTAAAAAATCCATGACATCCCGGGTCTTTTCGGCAAAGACCTGGTAATCGTCCCCCAGCGTGGGATAAAGCCCGGCCAGGGCACCGTGGCAGGAAGCACAGGCCGTGAGCACATAATCAAAGGCATGGGGTTTTAGGGCTTTGAAATTTCTTTGGGCAAGGGTGTCCACCGCATCTCCCGCACCGGCGGACAGGGCGGGAAGTCCGCAGCAGACCTGTTCATCGGTGAGGGCTACATGAATCCCCGTGAAATTCAGAAGACGAACAAGGCACTCACCGATTTCAGGGTAGAGGTAATTGATGCCGCATCCGGTAAAAAAAAGCACCCTGGGACCGGTTGAAGGGGAAACCGTCTGCCGGATCTCTCTGTTCAAAAAAGGCGTAAATGACGGCTTGGGGAAAGTGCGTTCCCGGGGGATGCCCGGCACGGGAAACCGCAGCCGTAAACCACTTGTTTCCGGAATCTGCCGGCATAGAAGCCGGGAGGCCAGCTCCCCGGCTTTACTCATCCAGCCCATGCTTTTTTTATGGGTCAGCAGGGCCGCAACGCCCTTACCAAACCCTGACAGCCCTTTTTCCCGGGCCACTTGCCTGCGGGCCGCCGCCACGATCTCATGGGTGGGCACCTGGTTGGGACACAGGTTGGTGCAACTGCCGCACAGCAAGCACTGGGAGAGATCATGGACCAGCCGCTCTTCGGCAAAGACCTCTCCGTCCATCATGGCCTGGGCCAAGGTGATTTTCCCCCGGGCTACGCCGCCTTCGGTATTTTCCGCCTTGAACACCGGGCATGTGGCCCGGCAGGCACCGCACTTGACACAGGCCTGGCTCCACGCCCTGTATTTTTCCAGATCTTTCATTTGGCCTCTCCGGGAAGGTGAGCGTCGTCATCGTCCGGAAAAATTTTACCCGGATTAAGGATATTGTGGGGGTCCAGGGCTCTTTTAAGGGTTTTCATGTAGAGGATGGACTGGCTTGACAGCTCCAGGGAAAGGTATGGGGCTTTCATAATGCCGACCCCGTGTTCCCCGCTCATGGTTCCGCCCAATGCCAGTGTGGCCCGGAACAATGCCTCAATGGCAAGTTCCGCATCGGCCATTTGTTTTGCATCCGCTTTGTCCGCCATGATATTGACGTGAATATTTCCGTCTCCGGCATGGCCGAAGTTCACGATGGGCAAGCCATATTGGTCGGAGATCTTTTCGATCCGGCGGATCATTTCGGGCAGCTTTGACCTGGGCACACAGATATCTTCGTTGAATTTTTCCAGCCCAAGTTTTTTTAATGACGGAGAGATCGCCCTGCGGATCTTCCAGATCTCTTCGCTCTCTTCAAAGGTATTGGCCACGCGATTCTCCAACACCCCCAGGGAATCGACCACCTTTAAAATTCTTTGGGCCTGTTTATCCAGAAACTCCCGGTCCCCGTCCACCTCTATGATCAGGGCCGCCTGGGCCCCCTCAGGCATGGCGAGCCCTGCGGTCTGCCTGAGGCAATCCAGGGTCCGGCCATCCATGAATTCCAGGGTGGCGGGAATGATCTTCTCACGGACAATGGCGGAGACCGCCTTGGCTGCACCGTCAATGGCATCAAACACCACCAGCATGGTCTTCTTGGCCTGGGGTTTGGGAATCAGCTTTAGAATGATCTTTGTGATGACGGCCAGGGTCCCCTCCGAACCGCAAAAGAGCTTGGTCAGGTCGTAGCCCACCACCCCTTTCATGGTGGTGCCCCCGGTCTCTATCAAGTCGCCTGTGGGGGTCACCACTTCCAGGCCGATGACGTAGTCCTTTGTCACACCGTACTTAACACACCGGGGACCGCCGGCACATTCAGCCACGTTTCCCCCCAGGCTGGAGACCTTCAGGGAGGCCGGGTCCGGGGGATAAAACAACCCCAGCGCTTCCACCGCCTTTTGGAACGCCCCGGTCACCACACCGGGTTCCACCACTGCCACAAGGTTTTCCTGGTCAATATCCAGGATCCGGTTCATCCGGCTCATTCCCATGACCATGCCCCCTTTGACAGGCAATGCGCCCCCCGTAAAACCGCTGCCGGCTCCCCTGGGGTAAACCGGGATACGGTGGGTGTGGGCAATTTTCATAATTTGGGACACCGCCCGGGCATCGGCCGGATGCACCACAACATCCGGAAGAAATTGCCTGCGCGTGGCATCATAGCTGTACAAAATCCGATCGGTTTTTTCACAGCTCACGAATTTGGACCCGCAGATCTCTCTTAGTTCCCGGATCACGTTCTCAGGTATCATAAAACAATTTCCTAATTAAATAGCGCCGGGAGGATTAAGGAAATCTGAGGGATGTAGGTCACCATCATCAGCCCGAGCAGGCAAACCAGCAAAAAGGGCATGACCGACATGCTCACCTGCCCCATTCCTCTGCCGGTAATGGTTTTGGTCACAAACAGGTTGTACCCAAAGGGTGCGGTAATATAGCCGATAACAAAATTTACGACAATCACGGCCCCCAGATGAATCGGATCAATGCCCAGATTCACTGCAATGGGCTCTAATATAGGAACAATAATAACTATGGCGGCGGGGGTGTCCAGTAATGATCCGATAAAAAGGAACAAAATATTAACCAGCAGCAAAAAAACATACTTGTTTGCCGAAATGGCGGAGATGGCCTGGGCGGCAATGGCCGGAATCTGGGCCGAGGCCATAAGCCATGCAAGCAAGTTGGCGCCGGCAATGACGAACATGATCATGGCGGAACTTTTGGCACCTTCGGCAAAACATTCTATAATCCCTTTCACATCAAGGGTCTTTTGGAAAAA
>JAKSBO010000910.1 GCA_022361095.1 Desulfobacterales bacterium
AGCAGCTCCTCTGCCGGTACTGAATATCTTTGTTTAATATAATTGCGAAATCCATCTGCCACGGGTTCAAGTACGGCGAATGAGTCAATATCGGTCTGCGCTGCTGATGCATCCGTACGTCCCGGAGAAAAGGGTACGATCACGTCAAAGCCCGCATCAGCCGAGGCCTTTTCAACACCCGCACAGCCTGCCAGTACAATCAGATCCGCCAAAGATATTTTTTTCCCTGTGGTTTGGCTGTTGTTGAACGCCTGCTGAACACCTTCAAGGGCATTAAGCACTGCAGGCAACTGATCAGGCGCATTCACCGCCCACCCGTTCTGGGGAACGAGACGGATGCGTGCCCCGTTCGCACCACCTCGTTTATCCGAGCCGCGAAATGTTGATGCAGAGGCCCAGGCTGTAGAAACCAATTGGGAAACAGTCAGACCTGTTGCTAAAATATTTCGCTTAAGTGCGGCGATATCGTCAGCGTCAACAAGTTCATGGTTTACCCGGGGAAGCGGATCCTGCCAGATGAGATCCTCTTGGGGAATATCCGGCCCAAGATACCGGGTCTTTGGCCCCATATCCCGATGGGTTAGCTTGAACCAGGCCCGGGCAAAGGCATCGGCAAACGCATCCGGGTTCGCCATGAACTTTCGTGAAATGGGTTCGTAAATCGGATCGAAGCGCAGGGAGAGGTCTGCGGTGGTCATCATAGGGCGGTGTTTTTTGGATGGATCATGGGCATCAGCCACCATGTCTTCATCCTCGACATCCTTTGCCAGCCATTGGTGGGCCCCGGCAGGGCTTTTAACCAACTCCCACTCGTATTTGAACAGCACCTTGAAGTATCCCATGTCCCATCTGGTGGGATTGGGCTTCCAGGCGCCTTCGATACCGCTGCCGATGGTATCTGCGCCCATGCCGCTGCCATGGCTGCTTTTCCATCCCAGCCCCATCTCTTCAAGGGGGGCTGCTTCGGGGTCCGGTCCCACCAGGGCTGCATCACCGGCGCCATGGCATTTACCGAACGTATGGCCTCCGGCCACCAGGGCCACGGTCTCTTCATCATTCATTGCCATCCGGGCAAAGGTTTCCCGGACGTCAATACCCGAAGCAACCGGATCAGGATTGCCGTCCGGCCCTTCGGGATTTACATAAATTAACCCCATCTGTACGGCAGCCAAAGGATTTTCAAGATCCCGTTCATCCGAGTACCGGCTTTTGGGTTTATCGCTGGTCGCCAGCCACTCCTCTTCCGCTCCCCAGTAAATATCCTCTTCAGGCGCCCACACGTCTTCACGGCCACCGGCAAATCCAAAGGGCTTGAGCCCCATGGATTCTATGGCGCAATTGCCTGCGAAGATCATAAGGTCTGCCCAGGATATCTTCCTGCCGTACTTCTGTTTGATGGGCCA
>JAKSBO010000697.1 GCA_022361095.1 Desulfobacterales bacterium
CAAGCGTCTGGATGAAGATGATGATGATAGATATCTTGAAGAAATTGCAAAAAGCTCCAAACCTGCTGCATCCGCATTTGGAGAAATGCTCAGAAACAACATCCAGGAAAAACTGGAAGCGGAGAAAAAAGAAAACGAATAGTCTCTGCCCGCAGCAGGATTGCAGTTTTTAAATTTTAAAGGCCGGAGTGCTCCTTCAAACAGGAGATCCGGCCTTTTTCCGTTTGTTGCAAATGCATTGGTTTTATTATGCGTTTTATTTTAATCCTGCGTTTGATCTTTATGAATCTGCGCAAGATCATGATTAAGCGCATGGGCAAGCAAATAGTTATAGATCAATAGTTTCCAATTATAAAAATTAAGGAAGAGTCATTTATGTTTGCAAGACGCCATCCTATTTTATTTTTTCTTTGTGTTATCTGTGCCTGTTTCACCCTAGGCCTGGTTGCCGTATCCGGTGTTGCCGTTCTGGGCACCTTTGCGTTAAATAGCGGAATCAATGGCGGCATCGTATCCCCTAAGGGCAATATCGGCGTGGTTGAGGTGACAGGGCCGATTATATCATCACAAAAAATTATTGAGGATATTCAGTGGTTTATGGATGATGATGAGATTAAGGCGATTATTTTAAGGGTAGACAGCCCGGGCGGCGGAATCGGGCCATCCCAGGAAATTTACCGGGAACTGATGAAAAACCGGGATACAAAACCCGTGATCGCCTCCATGGGGTCTGTTGCTGCCTCGGGAGGGTATTATATTGCATGTGCAACCCAGGGTATTGTTGCAAACTCAGGTACCATTACCGGTTCCATCGGCGTTATTATGGAATATGCAAATATTGAACAGATTGTTCAAAAAATCGGGATCTCTCCTGTGGTCATCAAAAGTGGTGAGTTTAAGGACATGGGGTCACCTATGAGAGCCCTTAAGGAGAGTGAAAAAAAGCTGTTTCAAAATCTTGTGGATGGATTGCACGCCCAGTTCGTATCTGATGCGGCTGCGGCAAGGGATATGGAGATGGATGTCATGTCCAAATTGGCCGACGGCAGGGTGTATACCGGGCAGACGGCCATGAAACTTAAACTTGTGGATCGTATCGGCAACCTGGATGATGCGGTGCAGTGGGCCGGAAAGATAGCCGCTATTGAAGGCGAGTTAACCCCGGTTTACCCCAAGGCGGATAAAATGACACTGTTTAAAAAATTGGCCGAAACCCTGTTGCAGGATGTTAATCTGGGCACCCGGTTGTCCGAGCAGTTCAGGTATGTTTTCAATTAAATTTTTATAAAAAACTCTGTGTAAGTTACTCAGGTTTTTCAATCTTTGTTGTGGGCTGAACCTGGCAGATGATATGTCAGGTCAGCCCATGACTGTTATTCAAACAGGTCAACCTTGCCGGCACCATGCCTGATCACCTCCGGTTCATCCTCGACCAGGGAGATCACCGAAGAGGGGGTGTTGGATACAGGGCCGCCGTCCAGGACCATATCCAGTCTTGCGTCAAAATAGTCATGGAGCAGGGATGCGTCTTCAAACACCTCTCCGTCAGGGTCCGTGGCCGAGGTCGATATAATGGGATTGCCAAGTTCCAGGGCTAGGCTCAGGGCAATCTGATTGGCCGGTACCCTGATGCCGGCCGTTTTTCTTTTGGTCAGCATAATTTTGGGCACCATTTTTGATCCGGGCAGAATAAAGGTGTAAGGGCCCGGCAGCAGACGTTTCATGTGGCGGTAGGCGATGTTGGATACTTTGGCATATTTGGAAATATCTTTCAGGTCCGGGCAGATGAAGCTGAACGGCTTGGTTTTATTCCGCTGTTTGATTTGATAGATTTTTTCAATGGCCTTTTTATTCATGATATCACAGCCGATCCCGTAAAACGTATCAGTGGGATAGGCAATAATGCCGCCTTTTTTCAAACTTGCCACGGCCATGGATATCATTCGTGCCTGGGGTGTATGGGGATTAACATGATACCGCATTAGGTTGTCTCCAAAAAACTCAAATAATTCAATCACCAAAGCAGACGCCAAGGGTTCTGGCCGTCATGATCAGCTCTCCGTCGGGGTCTACGCTGCGTATTCTGTTTACGGCATCTTTTAAATGCACACTTCCCATCATGCCGCTTGGCTTAAGTGCCACCATCTTCCCGAAATTTCTGTTTGCCGCCATATGCACGGCCTGAACCCCGAACCGGGTACATAACTGCCTGTCCCAGTGGGTCGGCTGGCCCCCGCGCTGGAGATGGCCAAGGACCACGCACCGGCTCTCTTTTCCGGTTTTTTTCTGAATTTTTTCGGCAAGCAGGTAGCCAATGCCGCCAAGGCGGACTTCCCTGTCTGTATTATCATTATCGGAAACCACCATGGTGTCGTCAAGTTTTGCGCCTTCGGCCACAATAACAATGGTGAATAATTTGCCCATGGCTTCCCGGGATCTGATTTTTTTCTCAATGGCCGGCATGTTGAATTTTATCTCGGGAATCAGAATCACATCCGCACCCCCGGCAAGGCCGGCATAGGCGGCGATCCATCCGGCATAACGGCCCATGACCTCAAGCACCATGACCCGGTTATGGCTCTGGGCGGTTGAATGCAGCCGGTCAAGGGCATCCACGGCACAGGCCACGGCCGTGTCGAATCCAAATGTCTGCTGGGTGGCATCCAGGTCGTTGTCAATGGTTTTGGGAACACCGATGACAGGCAGTCCTGATTCATGCATCTGCAGCGCTGTGGTTAAAGTGCCGTCGCCGCCGATGACTGCAAGTGCGTCAAGACCCAATGCTTCGGTGTTTTGCCGGACCTGGGTCATCAGATCTTCGGGTATTTTCCGTGTTTCACCCTGGCCGGTTTTTGATGAAAACCGGCCGGCATTTGCCG
>JAKSBO010000978.1 GCA_022361095.1 Desulfobacterales bacterium
CCGAATGGCGGTCTCAATGCGGTTCGTCTCACGGGCCAGGCGGGGAAACAGTTTTTCCAGGGGCTGTGAAAGTGCTGTTTCAACATTTAGTCCGGTCTCTTTTTCCGCCAGATGGTTCCACAGGGTGATCCGGCCCTCACTGTCTACGGCCACAATGATTGAGGGCATGGAGTCAATAATATTAACCAGATAGTTGCGAAGTTGGCGCAGGTCTGTTTCATTTTTCTGCAGGATCTGTTCTACTTTTTTTTGTTCGGTGATATCCCGGACAAAAGCCATGCTGTATTCCCGATTTTCAAAGGTCATATTTTTTTGTATGATCTGGATGGGGAATACCTCTCCGCTCCTGCGCTGATGCAGGGCTTCAACAGGGCTGTGGTCAGCCCTGTTCCAATGGTCCTTGGCATTTTCCCAGTCCCGCATGGTGAAAGCGGGCGCAAAATCAAATACGGACATTCGGCATAGTTCCTTTCGGGAATAGCCCAGGCTTTCACAGCCATGTTCGTTTACATCCAGAACATTGCCGCTTTTTCCTATTCGCCAGATGCCGATGGGGGCTTTGTCAAAGCAGAATTGGGTCAGCCGCAGGGATGCTTCCAGCTCCTTGCGCCGGGTGATGTCCGTGAACACACCGTAATGGGAAATTAAGCCGTCCGTCTGCCTGGGGTGAGAACGACCCTCAAACCAGATCTCTTTGCCTGAGGGCTTGATGAATCGTCCTTCATAATGCCAGGGACTGTGGGATTTTATCGCTTTTTTAAAGGAGAGACGAAAACGGGCCCGGTCATTTTCCGGAATGCAGGCACCAAAAAGATCCACAAAATTTTTTTGTTCAAAATCCAACTCAAATATTTCAATGCTCCTTTCTATGGCCGGGCTGGTAAAGGTTCCTGATTCAGAATCACTCGGGTCAACAGTGTACTGATAAATCACACCGGGAACATTGACAAGCAGATCCCGTGTTCGCTGTTCCCCGGCCTTGAGTTCTTTTTCCCGTTGTTCGATCTTCCGGGCCATATCCCTGAGGCTTTGCCCTAACAGGAGGGACTCTTTTGTTTTGTATTCAGGCCAATGAATATCATAGTTTCCCCTGGCAAGGGATGCCGCCCGTTCGGTATAGGAGGTAAAAATACGGGTAAATTTACCAGCCAGAAACCAGGCGGTGGGCAAAGCCAGTATCAGCGTGGCAGCCAGGCCCATCCCAATCAGTGAAAGGATTTTCCATAGCGGCTGATAGACATGCTGAACCGGCTGGGCGGCCAGGATGTTCCATCCTGTTTTTTCAAACTTTGCCATAGCGCCCAGCATCTTCTGGCCGTTCAGGTCAAATGTTCTTGAATTTGTGAGGGCCTTATCTGTTGATTCCGGACCTGAAACAACACCGTCGGGAAAAATATGTCCCCAGTATCGCTTTTGAGAATCGGCTATGATGGTTCCATGTTCATCTATAATCAGCGTCAGCAATTTAGAGGCCTGGGGCTGCAGGTTTATGAATCCGGCCAGCTTGTCCAGAGTCAGTTCCCCGATAATGAAACCCTTTGTCAATGGAAGGGTTAATGAAACAACCGGCCGGCTGTTCACCCTGGACAAAAAAATTTTGGACCACAAAGCCGGTTGGGCATTTTTTGGGGGATGGATAAACCTGTGACCGGAAAAGTCAAGCCTGATGAAATCGGAACGCTGCTGCCGGCGGGCACGGGCCAGCCCGGCTGCCTGGACTGAAAATGTTGTATTGTCAATGATAAACAAAGCCTCGAAGAATTCTCCGTTGCCGCACTGGGCATCCAGCAGGTCTGTCAGGGCGGCATCGGTTGTGAAAGCCCGGCTGTTCAGATATGCAGCCAAGGCGGCAAGCTGGCGTTCTCCCCCGGCCAAACGGGCAGAAAGCCGGTCTGCAACGGACCGGGCCAGTCCCTGTTGCTGAATATTTGTCCGGGTCTTGATGGCCGGCATCATGACGCCCCAAGTCAGGCCGGCAATGGTAATCACAGGCAAAACTGCCATTGCACTGAATCGTCGAGAGATATAATTTTTCAAGGAGATGGGAGATGCCATGGGGTCACTCCGGTTCGGCAAATTTTTGTTTGCGTATAGCGCGCATAAAGACTGTTTTCCCCGGGGCCGCAGCCCTCCGGATTGCATATCGCGCCGTTATTTCCAGATCAGCCATACCTTCTATCGTGCCGGTGGTCAAACTAGTCTGCATCGGTTCTTCAGGCCGACAACCGTGCAGAGAAAGAACAAAGAAAATTAAGAGGAATTCTGATTTTAAGCATTTATTTTTTTAAAACTATAATGGTCAAGTTAGTTGTTTTTTTCATTTGTATCAGACAGCATATCTTTGACCGTATTTTCCAGTTTGTCAATGCTTGTTACCGGCTTTCCAAATACCTGATCCGCGACTTTGGGACATTGGCGGAGATCTTCCGATGTTTCATACTCAGGGGAGCCGGTACAGATAACAAAAACCATATCAGGGTGCTTTTTGGATGCGTTTCTTATAAACGTTTCCCCATCCATTCCGGTCATACGAATATCTACGATCACAGCGGAACAGGCTTGGGTTTTAAGCAGTTCAAGGGCAGATTCACCACTGTCCGCATCAAAAACCAGCCAGTCCCGGTCTTCAAAATAGTCGATAAAACTCTGCCGGATATAGATCTCATCATCAACGATTAATATCTCTTTTTTAATTTGCGCCATGGTCTTTTCCTCGCCGGCCTAATTCTTCGCGAATGGCCAATGTTAAAGTTCGCAGGGGAACCGGTTTGTGGAGATATCTGCAAATACCTATTTCAGCAGCCCGTGTTTCAGTAAACGTTTCATGAAATCCCGTGCAAAGAATTACCGGTATATTTTTTTTAACGGATAAAATTTTTTGTGACAATAACCGGCCATCCATATTGGGCATAGCCATATCGGTAATCACCAGGTCAAAGGCATCCGGCTCTTCGGTAAATGCATTAAACGCAGATATGCTGTCAGCAAAGGTGGATACGGTATATCCCATCTTGGAAAGCATTTGCTGGGTGGCATCCAGAATACCTTGTTCATCATCAACGAGCAAAATTCGTTCCTTTCCCTCCAGTTTTTTTATACTGTATTGCGGTTTTGTGGATTTAACCAAGGCTGTGTCGGATACCGGAAGAAAAACATCAACAACCGTGCCTTTACCGATCCGGCTGTCAACTTTTATTATGCCGTCGTGTTTTTTAACGATACTGCCGACCACAGCCAGGCCCAGCCCTGTTCCATGGGAGACTTCTTTGGTTGTAAAATATGGATCAAAAATTCGATCCATAACGTTTTCATCAATGCCGCATCCGGTATCCTTTATCTGCAGCGCGACATACTCTTTGAAAGCGTATTGCTCTTTCAGGCCTTCGCCGTCGAGTTCAACCTTCTTCAAAGAGATGGACAGGGTTCCGCCGTCCTCCTTCATGGCATGATATGCATTGGTGCACAGATTCATAACCACCCGATGGATCTGTATCGCATCTGCCACAACCATATCTTTGGTATCCACGTTTTCAATAATATGGATAGTGGAGGGAATGGACGACCGGAGGAATTTAACCGCCTCTTTAACGATTAAATGGATTTTTAACGGTCTCATTTCAGATTCAGCCTGCCGGCTGAATGTCAGAATCTGGGAGACAATTTCTCCGGCACGCCACGCGCCTTTGAGCACCTGGTCAATATTGTTTTGGGCCTTTGGGTTGGAATTAAGATTCATGCTGGCCAGTTCTGCATGGCCGATAATACCGGAGAGGATGTTATTGAAATCATGGGCAATCCCGCCGGCCAAAGTGCCGATTGCTTCCATTTTCTGGGCTTGCTGAAGCTGGATTTCTTTACTTTTAGACTCCTGAAATGCTTTGATGGCCCGTATGGTCTCGCAGCAATAAGACGACAGGATGGCACCAATCTCCTTATCCTGCTCAACAAAAGGGGGAGGGTGTTTATCATGGAGTGTGATAACACCAATGGGGTTCCCGGAGGTTTCTCTCAGGGGAAAGGCAAGAAATGAATTATTTAAATACCCGGACCATCCGCTGGGCAGATATATGTTTTCTTTCTCGATATCGCTCACAAGAAGTGCCTGGCCACTTTCTAAAATGGTTTTGAAAACAGAGTCTCCAGGCAGCGGGAAAGAGATAAATTCAGGCGTATGTTCAGGAATGATTGAATGCACAAGCCGCAGCCCGTTTTCTTCAAGCAGATATAAACTGCCGCCGGTGGCCGACATATGGGCTGCATATTCCTCAAGCACCTTTCTGCCGAAATGCTCCATCTCAATGCAACCGTGCAACCGTTGTGTGGTTTCGACAATTTTATGCAGCCGTGCATTGATGTCGGACAGATGTGTGTTGGCGTCTTTAAGCTCACGGGTTCTTTCTTTAACCATACTTTCCAGGTTTTTCTGGTATGCTTTATTTTCCCGTATTAATCTGGCCTTTTCCAGAGCCCGGTTGATTGAATGATCAAGTACATTAAAATTTTTTATGGGTTTTTCCAGATAATCCCAGGCACCGTGGCGCAATGCCGTTATTACATCTTCGATACGATTAGCGCCTGAAATAACGATTACGGGAAGATCCGGTATGCGCTTTTTCCCGTGTTTCAGAACGTCAATTCCGTCCATCTCCGGCATCCTTAAATCCAGGAGGACAAGGTCCGGCCGCTCCGCGGAGATCAACGCCAGGCCCTGGCGGCCGTCTTCTGCTGTTATGATATCATAATCTTTATCTTCCAGATGAGCGGCAAGGCTTTGCCGGATAGACCTTTCATCATCAATTATAAGTACTTTCAAAGGCACTTTTCCCTTTGCTATTCAATCTGTTTCAATGGTAAGCGTATCGTGAATATTGATCCTTTCCGGGCAAAAACCAAAGCTGTCTTTTGGTCTTTAAAAAATTATAATATTGCGAATCTCCAGGACAAAAAAGCCTGGTCCGTAATCAACTAAATTTATAAGAAAGTCTGGGTAAGCTACTCAGATCTTTCAAACTTTGTTGTGGGCTGTGCCTGGCAGCTGATATGTCAGGTCAGCCCGCGGCTGTTATAAGAAAAAAAGATTTGTACAAACTTTCATAAATCGCCTTTTTCCACCTGGAAATAAAATGAGTCTGCGGGCTATCGGGTGGTTTAAGGATAAATTTGATACTACCAAGAAGTAAAAATGAAGTAAAGCTTTTGGGACCTGGGAAAGATCTGTTCATTCTATGCGATTTTGGGAAAATTAGGCCGGCAAATAGTCCGTCAACAGCATCCCGGCAGAAAAAATAAGTGTCAGAATCAGGACCCAACCTTCTTTTCCATTTTGGAGAAACCGCGGGGCTGTCCGATTTTCACTGTAGCACCTGGCCTGCATGGCAAGGCCTAAATCATCTGCGGATTGAAATGTTTTTTTCAGCACGGGCCAGGACAGAATGATAAGCCGCCGAACAGGGTTCTTTCTTAGATTACCGCACCGGGCATTGACGGCATGGTTCACTTCCCTGGCATTGTCGAGGATCAGGGGCATGAATTTCAGGGATAGCCCCGCCATTACAGCCACCCGTTTTTCAGGAATAAAAGGAATGGGTTTGAGAAACCATTGGACAGCCGCCTTGACTTCCATGGACCGGGTGGTGACCGTCAATAGAAGCCCAAGCAGCATGACCACTAAAAAACGAAACGAAACCAGGATGCCGGAAGAAAATCCCTGGCGGGTCAGGCTGAATCCGAACAGGGTCACCATTGGGTCACCGGAGGTACCTGCCCACCGGCTCAGGAAAATCACTATTAAGAGTAACAAAAAGCCCTTCAACTGCCTCACAAGCCTTGCCGGGCCCAACCCCAATGTTTTCAGGATACCCATTAAAACGCCCAGGCAGATAATCGTCCCGGGCAAGCCCGCTTTAAGTACGGTAAGGCTCAATAGGCAGACCATAAGGCATTTGCACCGGACATCCAGGGTATGCCATAGGGTCCCACCGGAATGATAGGAAAAAAGTGTCACAGCTTCCACACCTCAGTCACGGGCGTAAACGGATTTCTCACCCCATAGGATTCAAGGCAGGGGGCAAGGGGCACAGGATCACCTTCGGCCTTGATTCGTCCTTTGTCCATGACCACAAGTTTGGTTGCAAGGGTAATCACAGGGGCCGCATCATGGGTGGTCATGACAATGGCATGTCCCGACTGGTGGAGTTTCCGGCATAGTTTGATCAAAGATATAATAGACGGATAATCCAGATTGGCAAAGGGTTCATCAAAAACAATAAGGTCCGGTTCCATAACCAGGATGCCGGCAATGGCCAGACGCCGCTTTTCTCCGCCGGAAAGGGTGGCGGGATTTCGGTCACGTAAATGGCCCAGGTCAAGCAGGGCAAGGACGCTATTCACGCTGTCATTGATTTTTTCCCGGTCCATGTTTAAATTTTCCGGGCCAAAGGCGGTTTCGTCGAACACGGTGTCTGCAATGATCTGGGTATCCGGGTCCTGGAACACCATGCCGATTTTTCTCCGGGCAAATGTCAGGTCTTTTTGAATATCCTGTCCGTAGAGCAGAACCTGGCCGGTGTCAGGTTTCAACAGGCCGTTGAAATGACGAATCAGGGTGGTTTTACCGCATCCGTTTTTACCTGCAAGCACAATAAAATCGTCCCGGGAAACGGTCAGGCATATGTCAAATATGCCTGCCTCCCCTGAATCAAAAGTATGCGTCAGATGGTCTGTCTTAAGTAGTTCCGAAACCATAAAATGCTTAGAATCGGATCAGGTGTCGAAGTTTACGGGCGATAATGACTGCTGCGGCAATTTTGAGTACGGCACCGATGAGGAACGGATACATACCGGCCGCCAGGGCTTTGCCCCATGAAACCGCCAACACCCATTTCAGCCATGGCACCCCGAACAAATAAATCATCGCCATTCCTGAAACGGCGGCCGCATAATCCCGGACCAGGCTTTTTGGGGCGCGCCCGGATATTACAGAGGTAAGAAAGGCAGCCGGCAGGTAAGAGAGAAGATATCCGCCGGTGGGACCGAACACTTTGCCGATACCCGAGGTTCCGCCGGCAAATACCGGCAATCCGGCAAATCCCATGAGCAGGTAAACCGCCTCACTTCCGGCAGCCCAGGCCGGCGGCAGGATCAACCCTGATAGAAGTACAAACATGTTTTGCAGTACAATGGGAACCGGGCCCACAGGTATCGCAATCATTGCGCCGATGCTGATCAAAGCAATAAAAAGGGCTGAATACACAATTGGTTTTACGGAAACATCCATGGATTTGCCATTCATTTCAAGAGGGTTATAAAAATGTTCCAATAGATTGTTACCATTCGTTGCATGTTTTATTGGAGGGTGGTGTATTAGGCGATCATAGGCCGGGTCAGCTCATCGCGGTTCAGGAATGAAAACAATCGCCATAAATAATTTTCCGGGCGACGCCGTCCTGGCCTTGGAGAATTAGGGCACCGGCATCATCCACATCCAGGGCCTTGCCTTCATACATCTGATCATGGGTTTGAACCCTGACTTGGGTGCCGATGGTGGCGGTCCGTTCCTTCCAGCACTTGATGATCCGGGCCGGATCAACGGTTCTAATCCGAGATTCAAACAGATCCAGAAACCGGACCAGGATCTGTTTTCTGGAAACGGATTTTCCCAGGGCCGTTTTTAAAGAGATGGCCTGGTATTGATCTGAATCCGGTTCATTGTTCACATTTAGGCCAATACCAAGAAACAGGAAATTAACCATGTCCGCCCGGGTCTCTATTTCTGCCAGCATTCCGGACAACTTCCGGCCGTTTAGCAGCAGGTCATTGGGCCATTTAACCCGAACATCCAGCTCAAATAAATCGGCCAGGACTTCGGACATGCAGGCCGATGCCGCAAAATTCATGGTCCAGGCCAGGGGGGGCGGCAAATCCGGCTTGAGAATCAGAGTAAACCAAAGCCCGCCCCGGTCAGAGTCCCAAGGTCTGTTTAACCGTCCCCTGGAGGTTGTCTGGATCTCTGCTATGACGCAGCTGATATGCGGCACACCTTGCCGGGCTATCTTGCAGGCCTGGTCCATGGTAGAGTCAAGCTCCGGGAAATAAAAAATTTTATCCTGAAGGTGTGGTGGAAAACAAAAAGGATACAGCAGGTTGTCGGCATGCTGAAGTTGATAACCCGTTGGCAGGGCCTCGATATCCACACCTGCCTGTTTCAGGGCTTTAATGTGTTTCCACACCGCCACCCGGGAGATTCCTGCGGCTTCACTGAGTTTGACCCCGGACACAGGTTCACCGTCCGACTGGTATAAAACCTTTAGAATCATTTGCCTGTTATCCGGCAATCCATGGTTAACTTTCATGATACATGATTGTTAACCATGGATGCAGGCAAGGGTCAAGCAAAATTTTAACCTTGGCAGACTCTATTTTAATAAAAAATTGTCTGCAATTTGGGGGGCTATTTTCTGCCGATGCACATATCCATGGACTCACACATGGAAACGGGGATGGGTTTTATTTTTACGCTTTTAAATCCGGATTCAAGCATGGCATCGGGTACCATGTCCCGGTCAAAAGATAAATCCCGGTCCGAAAGGCTGGTTGGCAGCCAGCTAAGCACCATCTCTGATGGTTTTGTGCCTTCATCCGTCAGACCGTCATGAACAGATACGAAAACGCCTCCCGGATTCAGGGCATCATAGATTTTTTTGAACAAGGGATGCAGATCGTCTTTAAAAAAATTCAATGTTGCTTTTGCATATACAAGATCATACCCCCTGCCAATGTGATCGGTTGCATAATCGCCTTCCATGACGGCGACCATTTTTTCCATACCATATTCGGCAATGATTTCCCGGGTGATTTTTATCACTGCAGGATTGTCAAAAACAACGCCCCTCAAACATGCACTTTTTTGGGTTACGGCAATGCAATCCATACCGTGGGCCCCGCCGAGTTCGAGCATTTTTTTCATCCCGGTAAATCCGGGCAGTTTGCTGATTTCCTTTGCAATTAACTGTGAAATTCCGGTCCGGGAATAATTTCCCATGGCTTTCACATGGGAGGCAAATATTTTTCCCACATCATCAAAGTGCTCCGCTTTGGGCCCGGGGCCGTTTTTAACGGCATTTTCCATCTGTTCCCTGTTCCGGAAGTTCCACTCATCGGAAAGCATAAGAAGCTCTCCCAGATAGCAATCCTCGCCATGGACAAGGAAGGTGTCGGACAGCGTTGTGTTGCGGTACATGCCGTTTTCCTTTTTTAGCAGTTGAATTGCACACAAGGCATTTAAAAAAAGTGCCTTGGAAGATTCTGGTCCTTTTCGGCGGAGGTTTAAGTCTAGCAGCAGGTGTAAAATCCACCGGATTAGCAGATTGGCTTGCCCAATCACTCAGTTTCTTGGATAGTTA
>JAKSBO010000372.1 GCA_022361095.1 Desulfobacterales bacterium
CAAGGTGATTATGACTTTTTCGTACACCCATTGTTAAATTTTTTATGAGAATTCTTCATATTTTAAGCCAGATGCCTGATTTCACAGGCTCAGGAAAGACCGTCCAGGCCATTTTGCGTAAATCTTGTGCCAGGGGACATGAGAACTTTCTTGTGGCGGGCATCCAGGATACTTTTCAATTAGACCCCGATTTGCTGCCCCCGGATCACACCGAGTTTGTCCGTTTCAACCATGGGGACCTTGACTTCAGGCTCCCGGGCATGAGCGATGTGATGCCTTACCCCAGCACGGTTTTTTCTTCAATGACCAAAGATCAGATTGGCCGGTATGAAACCGCATTCAGACAGGTCCTTCAAAAAGCACGGAAACTATTTCGTCCGGACCTGATCCATACCCACCATCTTTGGATTGTCTCCAAAACAGCCCGGCAGGTATTTCAGGGCCTGCCCATGGTTACCTCCTGCCACGGCACATGCCTTCGCCAGCATGTTCTGTGCAAAGGACTTGACCTGGATATCGGCAATGCCATGTCAGATATCGATGCCGTTTTATGCCTGAGCCGGCACCAGAAGCAGCAAATCATGGATATTCACAAAATAGATCCGGAAAAACTGCATGTTGTGGGTGCAGGTTTTGAAAGAGAGTTATTTTATTGTGAGTCAAAACCGGAAAAAGGCCCGGTGCAAATCGTGTATGCCGGAAAACTGAGCCGGGCCAAGGGTGTGCCCTGGCTCCTTGGGGCATTGAAAAAAGTGACAGGCCCCGATTTTTGCCTGCACCTGGCCGGTGCCGGTACCGGCCGGGAAAAACAGGACTGTCTGGCACTGGCCGCAGCCCTGGGCGGCCGGGTAAAGGTTCACGGCCCCCTGCCCCATGAAACCCTTGCCCGGCTGATGCGCAAATCCCATCTCTTTGTCCTGCCCTCGTTTTTCGAAGGCCTCCCCCTGGTGCTCATGGAGGCGCTCTCTTCGGGCTGCAGGATACTGACAACCGCGCTGCCCGGCACCCGGGAATTATTTGAACAAGCCCGGTCCGGCATGGTCGATCTTCTGGAGCTGCCGAGCCTTGAGACCATCGACACACCGTTTGAAAAAGATATGCCGGCTTTGGAACAGGCCCTTGTCCATGCCCTGGAAACAAGCATCAGAAAAGCGCATACAAACCGGCAGCCGGACATTGCCCAAGTTTATGCACTAACCTACAATTTTACCTGGAAGCGTATATTTTCTAAAATGGAAAAAATCTACAAAAAAGTAACAATGCTTTAGACTTGTTTTTTATGCATTGCAGTATTAAAAGAATATATTCTGCATATAACTCGATGATCAAGTATAACGCACTTTCATATTCAGTTATCAAGTAACCGCATCAACCTTATCAGTCAAGTAATCAAAAATGGAGGTGATGAATGAAGATAAGATATCAACTTAACTTTATGGTCGGAGGCTTATCATTGTTAATCGTTCTGATGTTTATCGTTACCATGTATACGACAAACAAACAGAAGAGCGAAGGCCTTGTGATTAACCTTGCCGGAAGACAAAGGATGCTGTCCCAAAAAATAACAAAGGAGATTTACAAGTATCATATGGAGACACTGTCCGAAAAATCGGGCAGTTCGAAAGCTCTCATTTCAATCCGCAAAACAGGAAAAATATTCGATCAAACATTGACGGCACTTGCGGATTCAGGAGCGGCACCTTTGGGATTAGATCCTGACAACACAGCATACCAGCAATGCCCAAAGGCAACCGAACCGGCCTATTCCCAGCTCAAGAAGGTAAAAAAGCTCTGGAACGATTTCCACGGCCACGTGGACCACTACCTTGAGAACCCTGGGAACCACGCAGAGGATCTGGCATTTATCAAAACCCATAACCTGTCCCTGCTAAAGGAGATGAATACCGCGGTGGGAATGATGCAGAAACAGTCCGAAGCAAGGGTCCGGCAGCTCATTATTTTCCAAGCCGTAAGTATCGGCGTTGGATTTGTGCTGATGACCTTCAGCATTATCGTAATTCGCAAGCTTATAATCCGGCTGGATAAATCTAGTGAAATCGCCCGGGATTTAAGATCTGGAGATCTTACAAAAAGATTTCTCAAATGGGAAAAACAAGGGACTAAACCGGATGAAATAGGACGGCTATCCAAAAGTCTCAACGGCTTTGTAAAATTTTTTCATTTGGCCATAAAGGACATCAACAAGGGGGCTGGTGACCTTAACAGCGCATCCGCTGATATGAACCGGGTGGCGGAACTTCTTTCCGAAAAATCGGAAGACTCGTCCCGGAGGATTGAAAGGAGTAAGGACTTATCGGATGAGATGAGTTCAGATATGAATCGTGTTCTGGCGGCAATGGAAGAACTGACCACCAATACCCAACAGATTGCGGCATCCACCTCACAGATCAGCAGCAGCATCATGGGTATCTCCACAAACACGGGAGAAGCACGGAAAATTTCCAAGCAAGCCGTGGAAAAGGTTGAAACGGCATCAAAAAAAGTCGCGGAACTCGGGGAGGCGGCAGATACCATCCAGAGGGTATCAGAGTCTATTGGCGAAATTTCCGAGCAAACAAATCTCCTGGCGCTCAACGCCACAATTGAGGCTGCAAGGGCCGGAGAGGCCGGTAAAGGGTTTGCCGTGGTCGCAACCGAGATCAAGGCTCTGGCACAACAAACCACAGATGCGACTCAAAAAATCGAGGAGAGTATCGTGTGGATTCAAAATTCCACCTCCTCTGCGGTCGGAGAGATACAAAACATTACCGATGTAATCAACCAGGTGAACGATGTCGTTTCGACC
>JAKSBO010000481.1 GCA_022361095.1 Desulfobacterales bacterium
CAGGATGCGGACCTGCCCGCCATTTTTTCAGGCACCCGGGTCATTGGCGGGGAAAACGGCATCAGGGACAAACTGGCCCGGGAGATAGAGGCGTTTAAACAGGCCCCGGAGAGATACCTGGCCGCTGCAGTTAATCCCTTTGACAAAAAAATTGATGTCAAAGATGCCAAAACAGATGCGTTTCTCTCCCTGACCCCGGTGCTGGTGGCCGTGGCCGGCCTGGTGGACGGCCTGAACCCCTGCGCCTTTGCCACCATCATTCTGCTGGTCTCTTATCTCACCTTGTTCGGCCTGGACCAGCGCACCATTGTCTGGGCCGGGGCCACCTTCACCCTTGGGGTGTTTCTGACGTATCTTGCCATTGGCCTGGCCTTTTACCACGGGCTGCGGCAGATGCTGCTCAACACCGCCTTATCCATGGCCGTGAACATGGTGATGCTGACAGTGGTGGTCATACTGGCCGTGATCAGCCTCATTGACGCCATCCGGGTGATCCGGCAAAAGGAGGGGGCGGCCCGGATATTGAAGATGCCCCAAACTGTTACCCGGTTTATTGAACGCCTGATCCGGGGTGTTGTGAACCGGCCCGTGCTGATATTCGGCACCCCGTTTCTCCTGGGACTGATCATCTCGGGCCTGGAGTTCACCTGCACCGGCCAGGTCTATGTGCCCATTGTCACCATGCTCACGGATCCGGCATACCGGCTCAAAGCGTTGGGATACCTGGCAATGTATAATCTGGCCTTTATCATCCCCCTGGTGGTGGTATTTTTCGGGGCTGCATTCGGGTTAAGGGTTGTTAAAACCGGCCAACATCCCATGTTCATTTTTGCCTCCAAGCTGGCCCATGCCCTGCTGTTTGTGGTGATGTCCCTGGTGCTGACCTACAACCTTGGATGGATATAATGATAAGTTTTTGTTAATTTGCCCAACTTCGGCGTTGGAAACAATTTTTAATCCTCAAAATATGCCGTATATTCCTCCGGTTAAAAATTGTTCCCGCCTTGAATTTGATCAAATTCCCTAAAAACTTGATGATGGAGTCTCAATACCATGACGCAACACCCCCAAAAGGGCAAACTTTTTAAGGTCAAGCACGGGTACAACCCCAACTCCTCTTCCATGGGATCTTTAATCTATGCGCTGCCGGTATCAATGATAGCGGTGACAGGGGGATTTGCCGTTGTTTCGGCCCTGATACTCACGGCATTTGCCGAAAAGTTACAGGGAAAAAGCGAAGACTTAGGCCGGGATACCGGGGGTATGAATCCCGGCACAAAAGGAAAAACGCCGGATGACACCCTGTCATAGCGTGACAAAGGCGTTTTATTACGGATGGGCCATTGCCGTAAAAATCGTCCCGGCCCTGGCATGGGCGGGTCTGCTCCTGTTTTTTTATCCTCCTCTTCCGCTTTTGGGCAACCCCCGGACAGCAGACAGCACATTGAAAAAGGTGGAAATACTTATCCATAAAAAAGCGTATCAACAGGTTCCGGAGCTTCTTAATAAAGGAATTAAGGACAAAACCTTTCCCGCAGCAGAGCGGGCCCGCCTTTTGCTGGCCCTTTCAGAATTTTACCTGGACCAGGCCGGGGATACGGCCAAGGCCCGGGGTCTGCTGAAAAAAATAACCTCAGCCCCGGATTACAAACACTTAAAAGCCTTTCACCTGGCAAATATTGAGCTTGCACGCATGGACCAGGCCCTTAAAACCAATGCCGGTTTACACAAGGTGTACATGCATGCCAAAACCCTTGTAATGAAGCCCGGGGCCGGTTTTTCAGAACAGGACGCCAAGGCCCTTGCAAATGATTATTCAAAGTTGAAACAAGGTCTTGATCAGGTGTCGGTGGACTATCCGGTTTACAATATCCACTATCTTATGGGGATGATCCATTTGAAGCAGAACCGGCCGTTCAGGGCGGACCTCTCCTTTGGGAAAGCCCTTGAACTGCGCCCTGCCCTGTTTTTAACCGTTCCGGTCAAACGGTTGAAACAAAATGCCCGGTACCAGTGGACCCGGCACCTGGGGCATCTTTTTGCCCTGGGCACAGCAGGAGGGTTGATCCTGGCCATGGCTGCAGGATTTATTTTAACGCGTCCCCGGCAATGGGTCCGCGGTGTCCATCTTGTTGCCGGGCTCATCTTGATGGCGGCCTGGACCGGGTGCTTCTGGGGTACCCTCTACGCCTTTGGCGGGGCAGGAAAGCCCCGGGAGGTCGTGAACAAAGATGCTTTTTTTCCACCCCCGGCCTATGTGGACTTCAGGTACAATGCCCCGGGGGCCATGCCGGTGCGGCACTTATTTGTCCACGGCACCACCCTTATGGCCGGCATCTATTTTTTCAGTCTTTTCACAGCAAGGCTGCGAAAGCCCACGGCGGCGGTCAGCCTCAATCTGTTGTGCGCCATCCTCGGGGCGATCTCTGTGCTCGGACTTTTTTATCTTCGTCATGTGGACTTTAAAAGCCGGTATTATGCCGGCCCAAATGATCCGGGGTACTTTGCCTTCAGGATCAGTGAACCCGAACCCTATTTACTGACCAGCCCGCTCAACTACCCGGTGATCGAACTGGATGCCGTGGAAGACCCCGAGCTGGTGAAATGGTTGAAGAGGTACCAATGAAATACCGGTATGAAAATTTCGGCGGCATCATCGCCAGTGACGACCCGCCGTTCCTGGCCTTTGTGGACCAGGAATATATGAGAGAACTGAAACTGCCTGAATCAGAGGCCTGGGAAACCCCGAACCCTGATGTGAGACTTTTATCCGCCCCCCTTGAGGTCCATATTGCCCTGACCAACCAATGCTCGGGGGGCTGCCCCCACTGTTATATGGACTCGGCCGTTGCCGACCCCGAAGAGCTGGATACCCCCACCTTTAAAAAGGCATTGAAAATCCTGGCCGACATGAAGGTGTTCCATGTGGCCCTAGGAGGCGGAGAGGCCCTGGAAAGAGAAGATCTGTTTGAGATTGCCCACTTTGCAAGGCAGATCGGCCTTGTGCCCAATCTCACGGTGTCGGGCCGGGGCATCACCCCGGATATTGCACGGCAGATGACGGTATTCGGCCAGGTCAATATTTCAATGGATGGTACAGGCCGGGCCTATGCCGTATTCCGGGGCAAAGAGATGTTTGACACGGCGGACCGGGCCATTGACAACCTCATCAAGGCAGGTGTCCCCACAGGCATCAACACGGTGCTGGGCCGCCGTAATTTTGATCAATTACCGGCATTATTCACCTATGCCCGGGACAAAGGCCTCAATGAAATCGAAATCTTGCGGTACAAACCTGCCGGACGGGCAGCCACCAGAACCTACCGCCGGGAAGCCTGCACCCACGAACAGAATATCGCCCTTGTGCCCCTTTTGGGGGAGTTGTCCCAAACCCATGGACTCCAGGCCAAAATCGACTGTTCGTTCATCCCCATGCTCTGTTGGCACAACCCGCCCATGGAGGCCCTGACAGGGTTAGCCACCTACGGATGCGAGGCAGGCAACGTGCTCTTGGGCATCCGCAGCAACGGGGCCGTGGCCGGCTGTTCGTTTCTTAAAGATTCAGGTATGCGTGTGTTTGACTATGCTGACGGCTATGTGCGAAACCCCGCTTTAGACCAGCTCATTACCTGGGAAGACCGGGCCCCTGAACCGTGCAGATCCTGCCCCTATCTTAGGGTGTGCAAAGGGGGGTGCCATGCCGTGTCCTTGGAAGTATCCGGCCACCTGGATGCCCCTGACCCGGATTGCCCACGGGTGGTGGAATGGGTCCAGGAAAAAGCGTATCTGCCGTGACAGCTCTTTCCAACAATCCCGGCCCGGGAACCCGGTCTTTCAGCGGTGGGGCGTTTACCATTATTTTCTGGACTGCCATTGGATGGATGACAATTCAATGGCTGGGGGCAGCCGGAATTCTAAAAAGTCAGGAACATACCGGCCCCACCCCGGCCCAATCTCTTAAAGCCTACACAAACATCCGGCAGATCAGCAGGGCCCAGGCCCTTTATCCGGACAAAATAAAACAGGTCCTGGGCCAGCCGCAGTTTGCCCAATTCATGGCCCATCTGTGGATCACCCCGGATCACCGGGGCAACCCGGTCAAACTGGGCCTGATTCCCAAAAAAATCGCCCTGGCCATGGACGATAACCAGACCCTGGAGGGCTTTTTCTTTGTGGATATCCACCACAGGTATAACGGCAGGGGCAAAAAATCCAAAATCGACCTTCAGCAGTCGTGGGCGGTGGCTGCGCTGCCGGGCAAGATGCCGGGTTCGGGATTTCCATGCTTCCTGGCCGATGAGTCCGGGAACGTCTATATTAAATTTTTCACGGCCCGGCCCGTGAAATTTCCTGCAGCCCCCTTGAAACAGGGCTGGCTGAACCTGTCCACTGCCAAAGAATTAAAGACCTTTCTGAACCCGGGACCCCAAAAAATAAACCATGTCCTGTGAAAATCAACATCACAGGACATGGCTGAAAAATACGATAAACGTTATGCCTTACGCACGCCGCCTTGAAAACAGGGTCAGGCCGGTCAGCCCAAAAGCCAGCAATGTGAAAGCTGACGGAACGGGAACGGGACTTGCGCTGTTGACGCTGATGTTGAAGCCGTTGGCTGTGGTTTCAATGACATAATCATTAATCAACTCATCGTTGGGGTCAACCAGATCAATATATGAGAACTCATCCAGATTGATGTCTGCCAAAGCATCACTATCGTCACTTGAAACCGTGATGCTGGCCAGGACAAAGCTGTCTGCCTGGCTGCTGAAATCCGTAAGCAGGGAAACAATACTCAGGTCAAAGCCGTCGCCGGTAACGGAAACGCCGCTCCAGTCATCAGCATCGCCGGCATCAATGTCACCCAAGGCATCCGTCACGGTATAACTATCCGTAGTTACCAAATCATTGTCATACTCAACCCTTAAATCCACACCTGCAAGGTCCAGGGACGTTAAACCACTGATTGAAATCTCCACCGTCGCCGTATAAGCAAAAGCCGATGACGAGACGCCCAAAAGGGCAATGACTAAAACAGTCAACACACATTTTCTTACGTTAAACATCGTTTGGTTCCTTTCTTCATTTTACTTAAATAAAATCCCCTGCCGGGAAAACCGTTTCCCGGCAGGGGGGTATGTTTTAAGGACGGGCACAACGGCTTAGGGTACACAACCCAACGACCTTGCGCGCATCCCTGATTGTAATGGTTCCATCTGAGTCAATATCGCAGGCAGGGCACACCGAGGCATCCTGGCGCAGGTGAGTGCGGATCACCGCGAGATCATCTCTGTCCACATCGCCATCGCCGTCAAGATCCCCCTCAACGGTGCCGGATGTGATGGTCAGGTCAATCCAGACCAGGCGATGATCGGAACTTGCATCCGAGTCCACCAGGTAGTAAACATCATCCGTATGGGCCGGCCAGAACACACCGCCCTGTTCAATTGCAAACCCGTCGGCTGAAGGCAGGGCATAGTCGGCTCTCATGGCCCAGGATGCGGTATCATCTTCATCAACACCGTAATCCACGCCACCGGTACTCACCGGCACATAAGCCGAATTGATGTTTTCGTTGTCCAGGAATTGTAAAATGGCGTTCCGGTATGAATCGCCTTCGTCCGGATCGGCATTCTGGTCGCCCAGGATCACAAATCTGGCATTTTCATCAATGCCGCCCATAAGATCATTATCATCATAGATGTAACCGCCATCGCCCGGCGAGACATAGTCTGCCCAGAACCGGATCTCATCGTGGTTCCGCTTGCCGTTCCAGTCGTAGAGCGTGTCATCCTCATCCGCATCACCGTCGTCAAAGGTAGGCGGGGTCGGGTGGGCGCACAGCAGGTGGACGGTCTCCCCATTCACCGTCACAGGGATGTCCCAGTGGCTCTTGGAGCTTAGCCGGAAAATCTCCTGCTCGGCAGAATCGTAGTAATCCGTGGGCAGTTGATTGTCCGTCATGTCCTTCCATAAAAATTTCTGGAAGGTGCGAACCTTTGCCTCGTCAATGGGATACTTGGACAAAAAGGCCATGCCGTACTGGCCGTAGAAATCTCCATAACCGTAACAGTCGTTGCCGCCGCTGGTCGTGGAGCCGTCATTGTTAAAATCATGTCCTGATTCAACACCGGTGTTGGATTCAGCAATAAAACCGTATGGGAACGCAATGGGAGCCGCACCGTTCTGGCTGACTCCCAGGTATTTTTCCTTTAACAGTTCAAGGGCACTGCCGTCGGCCACGTAATCGAACTCATTGAGCAGGATCACATCCGGGTTCACCCGCTGGATGATCTCGGCCACTTTTTGGATCTGCGCGTCGGTTCCGGAGTCAAGGTCCGTGACAATCCGGCCTTCACTGCTGCGGTTCAGATAGCAGTTAAAGGTGGCCACCCTGAGATCGCCCGCTTTTTCCGGCAGGGCGTAC
>JAKSBO010000950.1 GCA_022361095.1 Desulfobacterales bacterium
AATAACGGCCATGGGCCGGCCCGGCCTATCAAAACCCAGGCTCAGCCCACAACAAAGTTTGAAAGATCTGAGTAACTTACACAGACTTTCTTATAAAAAAAAACCGGCGGATGAATTTGGGTATTCAGGTTGCTTCAATACCTTGGCTGTGCTATTGAAAATTAAGACGATCAGGCGATTTCACTAGTGAACATTTTTTGATACACAATTCGGGAACGGTTAACCATGATGAAAACCTCTTACAGGGTGATTTTAAAAAAGTGCAATACCAGAGGACATCACGTTGAACTACCCCGTTTTTTAACAAAAGAATTCAAACTCTCCCCTGAAAAAGTAGCACATTTCCTTCGACATCCCCCCGCAGTTCTAGGGGATTTTAACACAAAGGAGAATGTGGAAGTTGCCCGCAAATATCTTTTCAATCTTGATGTGGAGTGTGACGTCATCACTGTGATCAAAGACAAAAGACTTCCCTTTGCCATTGATCCCCGGCAGTTGAAATGGATCTCCAAAGAATTCAGTAAAACCCTGCGTGCCGGTGTTGAAACATCCCTTTTCTATGTGACGGTAAAACCGCGTAACAAGGGCTTACTCCTCCCCTCCCTCCTGGGAAAACAAGACGAACTGGAGAATATGTTCCGGTTTAGTGATTCTGTTTTTGTGATTGATGACACCACCTTTGTGCTGCTGGGTTTTGCCACGGATAGGGCATCGTGCGATGTTGTATTCAAAAAAATCGTGTATTGCATGGAAAAGCATATCCAGCAAAACATTCTGGTCCGTATCGGATTTGCAGTTATACCTGATGATGGAAAATCTTTTTATGAACTGATGACCATTGCCCAAAACAATCCGGTCGACAATAAGACAAGCATCAATGGAGATCGAAAAAAAAAGGAGACGATTTCCCCCCGGACCAATACCACCCGGCAAAACAATGGTTCGCTTTCAGATTCCCAGAAGCTAACCATGTGTTTCAATAACGCAAAGGGAGATTTTTACAATGAACTTACGGCGATACCCTCTGATGTGCTATGGGACGCACTGAGCAGCATTTCCATATCTGATCAGAAAAAATTTTTCCTGCAACTCCCCCACGATTCCCACCTGACATATTACCTGGCGGAAAAAATAAAAAACCAGTCCGCCCCGGGGGATATCGATACCGCAAAAAAAATCGTTTGCGATATCATCAGCCGGATGCAGCTTGATGAAAAACTCAAAAACAGGCAGGTGAACATGGAAAAAGTCATGTTACACCTGAACCGGGTAGACTCTATATTCACCATGCCGTCCGTGGCTATGCAGGCATACAGTGTGGCTTCCGATCCGGAATCGACGATAGAGGATATTGTGGGAAAAATACTGCTGTCGCCCGGATTAACCATAAAACTATTAAAAATTGTCAACTCACCCTTTTACGGATTGAGCCATAAAGTCAACTCCATCAAGGATGCGGTTATGCTGATGGGAACCGATGAAGTGGTGAACATGGCTTTTGGCCTCTCATTATCAGAATCATTTTTAAATGCGGACCTTAAAGGTTTGATGGACCCCCAAACCCTGTGGCGCCACTCCATGGGAACCGCTTTAATCGCACAGTATCTTTGCCGGGATCTGCCCCAATTTAAAGATATGGGAATTTTTACTGCCGGGCTCCTCCATGATCTGGGGAAAATCTATCTCATTGAAAATTTTTCGCAGTTATATACGACTGTTCTATCTCGTGCGGCGGAGCGTGCCGTTTCCATCAGTGCCGGCGAGCAGGAGACCCTGGGAATGGACCATGGCAAAATCGGACAAAGAATCGGAGAAAACTGGAATCTGCCTGATCCCCTGGTTCATGCGGCAGCCTTTCACCATCAGCCGTCGGCAGCCGGGGAATTTTCCCTGTTTGCCGCCATGATTGGTTTCTCAGATTATCTTTCTAATATGGTTACCCTGAAAAACAGCCCTGGTACCGATGACCGTTCGATACAGATGCTAAATCAACAATTTAAAGTAGACCATATGATTGCCATGAAAAAATTATTTTCTGATTTCAACACCCAATTTATCGAACATTCTTTGGCGGATGTATCTGCCATGCTAAAGGAGAATGCCCATTTGCTGGATCTCGCCGGTTAAAATAACGGCCATGGGACGACCTGGCCTGTCAACAAACCAGGCTCAACCACAACAAAAGTTAAAAGACCTGTGTTAGCCACACAGACCTTCGTATTACAGCCACCGGCTGACCTGACATATCAGTTGCCAGGTATAGCCCGCAACAAAGTTTGAAAGATCTGAGCAACTTACCCGGACTTTCTTATAAAAACTAAAAAGTCATAGATGAATTGCGAATACAGGACCTCCCATGAGTAAAAACAAAAGCGTGGAAGCGCAGTTTGGGGAATTTAGAAAAAACTTTCTCTCAATCCAAAAAAAGTATGATGAAAAAATTAATGAGCTCTCCATTATCAAAGAGATGAACAGCACCATGCAGCAGATCAATTTTATCGATCAGGATTTGATATGGATCCGTCATTTGGAGTGCTTGGAAAAATATAAAGGCCTTGCCGCCGCTGCATTGTATTTCTCCCCGGACAATGAAATCAAAAAGGACCATTTCTTCCATACAAAAAAGGAGGAGATGTTTAATTTCAGGGTCATGAAAAATCTTCCTTTTTTTAAGGCGCTGCTTGAAGGAAAAACAAGCGTTCTCATCGCCAGCCTCAAAGATGTGGAAAAAAAAGGTGCGGAACAGACCACGCACCAAACGCATCTGTTTTCCGATGAGGATTACGCATTTTATGGCCAATCCATAATCTCCAAAGGGAAAACCATAGCGGTTCTCATGCTTTTTGGAGAAAACAACAATATGTTTGGGCCGTCTCACTTTCTTTTTTATAATATCGTGTGTGATCATTTGTACAACAACATGGTTTTTTTACGGCTTTACTATGGTAAGCTGGATGAAGAGAAACAAATGCTTCAGCTAAGCCGTTTTTTTTCGAAAAATATTATTGGGGAAATTTTCAAGCAGGGAAAATTAAGGCTTGGCGGGGAAAAAAAACGGGCCGCTGTTGTCTTTGTTGATTTAATTGGGTTTACAAGTTTTTCCGAAACCATGGAACCCGAAGAGGTGATCATTTTGCTCAACCACTTCTTTTCCCGGATGATTCCATTAATTTTCAAGCACAGGGGGACCCTGGACAAATTGCTTGGGGACGGTATTCTGGCCATATTCGGAACCCCCCTGGAAGATCCTGACGCCTGTCTCAATGCCGTGCGTACGGCACTTGAAATGTTTTCGGAACTTCATGCCCTGAACCGCGAAATCAAAAAAAACTTTAGACAGCTTGAAATGAGCGTGGGCATCAATTACGGAGAGCTGGTTGCAGGCTTCATGGGATCGGAATCGCATTTAAATTATACGGTGGTGGGAGATACCGTAAATGTGGCCCAGCGGATTGAATCCCTTGCCGAACCCAATCGGATACTGGTTTCCGATGCGGTTTGGCAAAAAATTGAGCCCCATATGGCCGACCTGTCTAACTTAAAAGAGGTGACCCGGCTGGACAATGTAAAGCTGAAAGGAAAGGTGAAAAGAGCCCGCCTGTTTCAATTGGCGCCTAAGTATTCATAACTGCATGTACGCAGGAGAGGGGAAATAGAGATGATTGTAGGAATACCCAAGGAGATCAAGTCTGAAGAAAACCGTGTGTGTATGACACCGGCGGGGGTGGAGGTGATGGTTAAAAACGGGCACGAGGTGCTGGTGGAAAAAAGCGCCGGAGTGGGCAGCGGCTTTTCCGACGACGCCTACACCCGGTCCGGTGCCCAAATCGTCGAAACGCCCAAACCAATCTACGCAAGAGCTGACATGGTCATGCACGTTAAAGAGCCCTTACCGCCGGAGTACGACTTAATCCGGGAAGGACAAATCGTTTTCACCTACCTGCATCTGGCCGCCAGTGAACCCCTGACCCGGGCGCTGATCAAAAGCAAAGCTGTATGTATTGCTTATGAAACCATCCAGAAGGCGGACGGCAGTCTGCCGCTATTGACCCCCATGAGCGAGGTGGCCGGACGTATGGCCGTCCAGGAAGGTGCCAGATTTTTGGAGATGCCCCAGGGCGGCCAGGGTGTTCTTCTGGGCGGGGTACCCGGGGTGGAACCCGCAACGGTGGTGGTGATCGGCGGCGGAGTGGTCGGCGTCAACGCAGCCAAGATGGCTTGCGGACTGGGCGCCAAAGTCTATCTTCTGGATATGAACCTGAACCGGCTGCGCTACCTGAGCGATGTGATGCCGGCAAACTGCTTTACACTGATGTCCGGTCCGGCAATGATCCGCACACTGGTCAAAGAAGCCGATGTGGTGATCGGAGCAGTGCTTATTCCCGGTGCCAAGGCACCCAAGCTTGTGACCCGGGACATGCTGAAAACCATGAAAAAGGGCTCTGTACTGGTGGATGTGGCCATTGACCAGGGGGGGTGCTTTGAAACCTCCAAGGCCACCACCCACGGCAACCCGACATTTATCATCGACGGCGTGGTGCACTACTGTGTGACC
>JAKSBO010000331.1 GCA_022361095.1 Desulfobacterales bacterium
AAACGAAGCTTGGAACCGACATCCACGCCGGCAGGTATCTTGACCTGGACCTTGCGGGTGATTTCCACCCGGCCGCGCCCCCGGCATTTCCGGCAGGGATTGGGAATAACGGTTCCCTGGCCCTTGCAGTAGGTGCAGGTGGTCTTGACCTTGAAAAATCCCTGGCTCTGGATAAACTGCCCGGTCCCGTGGCACTGGGAACAGGTTTCCGGTGTGGTGCCTTCCTGGCATCCGGACCCCCCGCACTCATCGCAGGTATCCAGCTTGGGGATGGAAATGGTTTTCTGGGTGCCAAAGGCCGCTTCCATAAAATCAATGGTCAGGTTATACCGGAGATCTGACCCTCTCCGGGCCCTCTGGCCGCGGCCGCTCCCACCAAAACCGAAAAAATCTTCAAAAATATCGCCAAAACTGGAAAAAATATCTTCAAAACCGCTGGGCCCCTGGTGGCCGGCGCCTTCAAGCCCACGGTGACCGAACTGATCGTAAATACTCCGTTTGTTGTCGTCATTTAATACTTCATAGGCTTCAGAGGCTTCCTTAAATTTATCTTCGGCCTCTTTATTATCCGGATTCTTGTCCGGATGGTACTTGATGGCAAGCTTTCTGTATGCCTTTTTCAGTGTTGTTTTATCTGCATCCCGTTGGACCCCAAGGATTTCATAGTAATCTCGTTTTTCACTCATATTAGTGCCCGATAGTGATTTAATTCATTTATAATTGTGTTTAATCCGGTTGTATGATAGCTTCCAAACCTGCTTTGGCTAAAATAAATAACTTAAAATAACTCAGATTCTAAAGTTGTCAACGATGAACCAAGAACTGGATTTTGTCAAAGAGATGTTTGACAAAATTGCACCCAAATATGATTTTTTAAACCGGCTGCTCAGTATGCGCCAGGATGTGTACTGGCGCCGGGAGATGGTCAGGGCGGCGAAACTCAAGTCCGGCGCGTCGGTGCTGGATGCGGCATGCGGCACCTGTGATGTGGGCCTTGAAGTCAGCCGGGTTCTCAAGGGCCGGGCATCAATTACCGGACTGGATTTTTCCTTTGGCATGCTGGCCCTTGGCAAAAAGAAACTAAACTGCCCCCCAGGCCGGACCATTGCCCTTGTTAACGGTGATGCGTTGAACCTGCCGGTAAAAAATCAGCAATTTGACGCTGGATTCATGGCCTTCGGCATCCGCAATATCATGAACAGAACCGGGGCCATGAAAGAGTTTCACCGTACCTTGAAACCGGGCGGGAGAATCATCATCCTGGAACTGACCACGCCCCAAAAAGGCGTGATGCGCAAGCTTTATCTTTTGTACTTTCAAAAAATACTACCTTTAATCGGCTCTTTTTTTTCAAAACATAGAAATGCTTACGCGTACCTGCCTGAGTCCGTATTAAAATTTCCAGACCCCGTATCCTTTGCAAACCAGATGAAACAAGCAGGATTCAAGGATATACGTTTTAAAGGGATGACCCTGGGAATCGTAACCCTGTTTGCAGGCATAAAACCGTAAAGGCCATGTTGATGAATTTTAAAAGGAGCCACAACCCTAACCCGCTATTATTACAGTCCGTCTTGACAACAATTCCGGCATACATTATAACCGGTCTTCAAAAAATATTGAGTTAAACAATTTTAGAAATGAAAAAATTTCTTTTAAATACCACTGAAGGCCGGGTCCTTGTGACCGGTTTTATTTTTACTATCCTGTTTCTTGTTTTTGTTATTGCCGGCATGATCCAGGGCATTCCCAATGCAAAGATTGCCTTTGCCGTGTTCCTGACCCACTGTGTGGGCAGCCGTGCAGGCGGCATCGGATTATGCATCCTCAACGGTTTTGATCCCGTTACAACCATCGTCTTAAATTTTTATTTAGAG
>JAKSBO010000618.1 GCA_022361095.1 Desulfobacterales bacterium
AAACGCCAGGAGTTCATGGAAGAGAAGGTAGATTTCAAGGAATTTTTGAGGAGCCTTGAGCTGAAAACCGACCTTCGGGATCTAAACGATGAGGATCTGCCCCGGGCGTCCCAGCTGACCATGCGGACCAATCAGTTCAATTTCACCACACGCCGGCGCAAGGAAGGAGAGCTGAAGGCGCTCATGTCTGATGATAATTTTATCATGCAGACGGTCCGGGTGTCAGACCGGTTTGGCGACTATGGTCTTGTAGGGTTTTATATTGGTGAAATACGGGAAAACCAGTTAGTGGTGGATACGTTCCTGCTCAGTTGCAGGGTGCTGGGCCGGGGTGTTGAACACTATATGCTAAACGAGCTTGGGCGGTTCGCAGACAGGCATGGGATTGAAACAGTCCGGCTTGAAATTTTTCCGACCCCTAGAAATACGCCCGCCAGGGATTTTTTAAAAAGCGCCTCCCCTGAACAATGCTGTAAAACAGATCAGGATGGAGGGATCTGCTCAATTATATCCAGCAGGGAACTCATCGAATTAGAGTTGGTTCCCTCCAGCGAACAGGAATCTGAAAACGAAGAGCCGTCCACCAAGGAAAATAAAAAGGGACGCGCACAGGAGGCTGACGCGCCCATGTCGCGGGAAGCCCAAATCAAACGGGCAGCGTACAAACTATCAGACATGGCAGGGTTATCCGCCCTCATTGAAGGGGAAAAGCAGCACAAAGGAGTACATACAACAGCCAATCCGGCAAATCTGGATAAGCCGGCCCTGGCCACCCTGGTGTATGAGATATTTTCCCGGGAATTAGATACGCCTGTGGAGGTTTTAAAGCAAGGGAATGTCCTGGAAGATTTAGGGTGCGACTCTTTCAATATTGTAGAAATTACAGTTCGGCTTGTTGAAAAATTCCCCAAGCTTCCTGTCACGTTGCTTTTTGAACATCGAAGTATTTCAGACATAATTGACGCGATTTATAACGTGGGGCAAGGCGAGTCGGCTCTTGAAACAGGGTTTGACTTAAAGGCCGGGGAGAGATCCTCCGACAACCATGATATTGCGGTGATTGGCATCGGCCTATCCTGTTCCGGGGGAACGTCTAAAAAACAGTTATGGGATCTGCTTGCCAACGAAGAGACATCCATCAGGAAAGTATCGCCAGACCGCCGGTTTTTTCTGGAACCATTTGAAGGAGATCAGGCACACTGGGCAGGGTTGCTGGATGATGTAGACGGCTTTGATGCTGAATTTTTCAGCATATCTCCCCGGGAGGCCTCGCTGACGGACCCCCAGACCCGCCTGGTCCTGGAGACGTCCTGGAAAGCCCTTGAGGATGCAGGGTATACAGGAGATCAACTCATTGAAGATACAGGCGTTTACATCGGGGCAATGTACAGTGATTATTCATTCCGGGCAAACCAGGTGGCCAATGAAGAAAAAAGTCCGTATAGAAGCTGGGAAATATTCAGTATCTCCAACCGGTTGAGTCATTTCATGGGATTCAGGGGCCCCAGTTTTACCATTGATACAGCCTGTTCTTCCTCCGGAACTGCAATTCACCTGGCATGCAGGGCATTGAGGGGCGGTGAGTGCGGCATGGCGGTAGCCGGTGGTGTAAACCTGATTTTGGACCCCAACCGGTTTGGCCAGTTAAAACGGCTGGGAATCTTATCACCCACAGGCAACTGCCGGCCATTCTGTGATGACTCCAACGGTGTTTTGATGGGAGAAGGCGCAGGAATCATCGTCATGAAACCCCTGGCTGAGGCCGTCCGGGACAAGGACCATATATATGGAATCATTAAAGGCTCTGCCTTAAGTTCAGGCACAGGCGGTGTCGGATTTACCGCCCCAAACCCCAAGGCCCAGGCATTGGCCGTCAGCAAATGTATCCGGGATGCAGGTATAGATCCCAGAACAGTATCTTACATCGAAACCCATGGTACGGGCACATCACTTGGTGATCCCATCGAGGTGAGGGGATTAAGCCTGGCATATGAAAACAAAGCGTTATGGGATAGCGAACTGGAAGGCACACAGGCGTGCGCCATCGGATCAATCAAACCCAACATCGGGCATCTCGAATCCGGTGCAGGGGTGCTCAGCCTGATAAAAATATTATTGCAGTTTGAGAAAAAATCTTTGCTGCCCAGTATCACATCAGGCAGATTGAATTCAAAAATACCTTTCAGCGAGACGCCCTTTGATGTGCAGCGATCCTTGTCCGAATGGAAACGGCCGGTATTCGCCATCAATGGGCAGGACCAAGAGATCCCCAGGCGGGCCGGTGTCAGTTCGTTTGGGGTTGGCGGTGCCAATGCGCACATCATCCTGGAAGAACCTGGAAATATTCCCCGGCAAGAAAACGAAAAACAACCGTTACAGGACTCTGATTCCGTATATGTGCTTCCTTTGTCTGCGGACAGCCGGCCCTCTTTAATGAAAATTGCCCGGGAAACGGCTGAATTCTGCAAAAACACCCAGGGAATTAATATTGCAGATATCTGCGCGACTGCCGCCCTGAAGAGGAGACATTTCAGCAACAGGGCCGCATTTATGACAACTGATATAGAGCAGTTATCAGCAAAACTGCAGCGCTTTGCTGATGGAGAGACGCCTGTTGGGTCTTTTTCCCATACATTTAATTCAGCAAAAAAAACAGGCAAAATTGCATTCCTCTTCACAGGACAAGGTGCCCAATACATTAATATGGGACGGGAACTTTACCAGGCCAGTTCTGTTTTCAAAGAAGCCATGGATGCGTGCGCGTCCATACTGGATGAATGGATGGACTATCCCTTAATGGAGATTATCTATCCGGCCAAAGAGGATAGCGGCCTGGCAGCCCGTATTGATCAAACAGCGTATACCCAAGTCACCTTATTCAGTATTGAGTATGCGTTAAGCCGGTTATGGCTGTCATGGGGAATTCAACCCGATTTCTGTACCGGCCACAGTGCCGGCGAGATTATTGCCCTGGCAGTTTCTGAAGCCCTTTCTCTGGCTGACGGGCTTAGGTTGATTCATGCCCGGGGCAAGCTTATGCAGTCGTTGCCGCCCGGTGGAAAAATGGTCGCGGTCCGAATAGATGCGCCTTCTGCTGAAAGGTTGATAGCGCCTTTGCAAGACCAGGTATCCATCGCTTCGGTGAATGGGCCTGAGCTGGTTGTCCTCTCGGGAACCGGAGAGGCTGTAGACCGGATTGTCCGGAATCTGGAAAAAGACAATATTACTTTCAGGCATCTGAATGTCTCACATGCATTTCACTCCCATTTGATGGATCCCATGCTGTCGGAATACCTGGAAGTTGTCTCCGGGATCGTTCTCAACCAACCTCAATTCCCGGTGGTAAGTTGTGTCACCGGACAGGTCATTGATATCAAAGACCTTGGCCCCGATTATTGGAGAGACCAGGTCCGGCAGGCGGTTCGATTCCGGGACGCGATGTTGACACTGGATGCCCAGGGAGTATCGGTATTTATCGAAATCGGACCTCATCCTGTCCTTCTCGGGATGGGGAGCCTTTGCCTGTCCAATGATGACGCGGTCTGGATGCCCTCTTTAAGAAAGGGTAAACCCAACTGGCAGACCATCTGCGAAAGCCTGTCCCGGCTCTATACCCTGGGCATTGATTTTAACTGGTCAAAAATTTACAATCCAGCGTATGTAAAAAAGGCAGACCTGCCTTCATATCAATTTCATCATGGCCGGTACTGGCTGAAAAAGAAATTTAAATCCCAGGCCGTTCAAGCCGAAAGAAAAAAAGACCTGAGTAATTGCCTTTATGCCGTGGACTGGATTGAGGAATCTTATAAAAAAACGTCCGCTTCACCTGATTCACCCCAGACCTGGATACTTTTGTCAGAAAAGGATGAGGTCAGTCATGGTTTAACGGCTTGGCTGAAACAGGCTGGGCATACTGTTACGGAAATTATCCGGGATAACAGGTATGACGAAAACGCAAATGAATATCAAAAAATGCTGCATGAAGTGCTGGCCGGCCATAATTCTGTCGACGGGATTGCCTTTTTATGGGGAATGGATAGCGGTAAAACGTCCGACCCGGACATTTCCGATATTCTCACTTACCAGTCACAGGTGCTCAATAGTTTCCTGATACTGGTTCAAACGGTGAACGCCTTGAGTACGTCCGCCAAACCCAAAGTATGGGGAATTACGCGCCGGACAAAGATACCGGTATTGCAGTCTATGATAAAGGGCTTTGGCCGTGGCCTTGGCTTGGAATCTCCCGATGTATGGGGGGGACTCATTGACCTATCCCGCGAATTTGACATCAATTCCGGAGTTAATAATCTAGGCGGAATACTG
>JAKSBO010000104.1 GCA_022361095.1 Desulfobacterales bacterium
CACCAAGGCCCGTAATTACAATACCTAAAGGTATCAACGTATACCCATGAGCCGGACCTTTTATCCCGCTAAAAAACCCAAGTGGTTCTTGTATCCCCATCCACAGGGTAAAAAGACCGAGCGGCGCCAATACTATTAGACTGAAGCATAGGTAGAGTATTAACTTTAACTTTGAATCATCAACCGAATGACTATATGTCTCTTTATTTTTTCTGAAAACAAGTTGTTTTAAACTATAAACAATGATTAAGACGGATAGCGGGAAAAGCAGTATATCCATTATTGTGACAGGCACCAGATAACGCTTTCGAATGAATTCCAGAATTAAAGCCGCGATAAAGAAGAATGTAAAAAATAAAATGCTGATCAGTTTACTCGACATGTTTTTGTTTTTTTAAATCTAATAAATTGTTTTGTGGGTTATCTTTATTATATGCCGATCCGGGGAACTTTTAAAATATCAATCAAAGCGTTCTTACCATTACCTGAGATGATTCGTAAAGAATTGAATTCAAGAACGGTTCAAATCGCCGGCTTTTCCGTGTGCATTTTGTTTGTTGAAAATCAATTCTTGATGGCGTTGTAAAAAGTCTCCGCCTACTGCGTTATGGTACCTGACCAGACGCTCGGAATACTATATGCATGCCTTCACCCTGGTCTGGCACCAGCCTTATAGGCAAAGATTTTTACTTAGCCACCGGTTGAACTTTTTACGGATTCGTCAATTTTAGGATACGGATCAAAAATCACAAAAAAAGTTTCAACGAAAGACGCATCTGTCAAAAACAGATGGTGGATTTGGGTAAAGATATTATGTTGACAAGAAACAAGCCCCATTCTATTATTTTACACATTTTCAGTTAACAATAAGTAGGGTGCTATTCATAAAGACCCTGTTTATTAAACATTGCAATTGCATAGGCCCTTAAAAAATTCACCCGCAACAAAGATTGAAAGAGATGAAGCTTAGATGAAGCTTAACGGATATTGCAGGCAATCGCATTTTTCACCTTCATCCTTTCACATAAAAGAGAGGCCGCCTTTTTATAATGGCCTGGGGAGGGGAAAATGAAAGATACAAAAGTAAGCCGGATAATGGTTCCCTTATCCGATTATGCAACGGTTTCGGAAGAAGACAGTCTGGCCAAGGCATTAAAGGTTCTCAAACAGGCAAGGGATGACAAGAATTTTACATACAAACACCGGGCGGTATTGGTCTACGATAAGGATGAGCATGTCGTAGGAAAGGTCAGTATCCGGGATTTTTTAAAAGCCCTTGAACCCAAGTACAATAAGTTTGAAGACTCTGATACCAGCGGTGGCATAGGATTGTCCAGGTTTGGCTTGAGCCGGAAATTTCTCAATGCAATGGTGGAAAATTTCAACCTCTGGGAAGAAAGCCTTGAAGATCTGGTTAAAAAATCATTAAATCTCAAGGTCAAGGATTTCATGTATTCTCCTTCCCGGGAAGAGTATATAGACATTGATTCTTCCCTGTCAGGGGTGGTCCATCAATTTATTATGGGCAGCCATCAGTCTCTTCTGGTTCTTGACAGGGGTAAAGTGGTGGGAATTCTCCGGCTGACTGATGTTTTCAATCTGGTTTCCGAGATGCTGTAATACCGGTATTTTCAACAGTTAGGGGGTTAACACAGCCCCCTTTTGTTCTCTTCTCTGCAAGTTTAAAAACTGAACTTTAACTCAAGAAAAAACTGATCATTTCCCCCGATATCATTGAACACAGCCAGGTCTCCTGACTGGTAAAATACAACGCCGGCCTTTACTGTTAAGCTGTCTGAAATGTCATATTCTGCTGAGACCCGCTGGTAGGCACCGCCCTGCCATTTTTCTCCATATCCTGCAGCTAAAAAGGTCAAGGTCAGGGTCTCATGCATAAAATCTTTTTCAATGCAGATGATGGATTGAGGCTGATTTTCATTAATGCTGCCGGGAGCGTTTTTCAGTTCGCTTTTATAATTAAAAAGGTGCTGGTTGAGCAGTTCCAGGGTGATGCGGGTATCCGTGAACCCACTGTATTCGAACCCTGCCATGGCGTCCAGCCGTGAAAATTCGTCATTGGGTGTATTGGTGTATTTCAGTCCGTTCCAAAATGCAGACTCGGCCTTGATAATCCAGTTCCCTTTCACCAGTGTCGATGATGCCCCGAACATCTTCACCCGTTCGTGTTTTTGTACCCGGACCGGCGCAATACCCTCTGATACGTTTTCAAGATAGGTGTCCGGATGGTATATATCTGCCCAGTACAATCCGAAATCCCAACCGGATAACCGTCCTTTAAGTGCCAGTGCAAACTGGCTGTTCTCTAAATCCGGGTCCGGTGTCTCTTCCCGGGCCGGTGCCTGGGAATACGGATAAAACCCGGACCCGTAGGACGGCGTTTTATTGAACCGGACTTCATGGATCATGATCCCGGATAGATTAAACGGACCCCAATAGTAGTCGATTTTACTCATGGCCACCGGCAACCGGAGGTCTTCAATGTCCGTGGTGCCCGGAGTTCTGACATCAAGGGGATTTAAGGTGTCCGTTACCCGGACATAATCGGATGTCCCCCATACAACGATCTGGCGGCCAGTTTTGATGTCCAGATGGGTTCCAGGGCTTGCCTGGAGATAAAGTTCTCGCAATTCCGTCTGGGTTTCGTCGGTTTTCAGGACCTCATCCGTATAACTTCCACGCCCTTTAACTGAGTATATGAAATCATGCCCGGCAAGGCCACTTGCAAAAACAAGCCAGTTAAAAAAAGACCATCTCTCTGTTGGTTTAATTTCAAGTTCCAGGAGCATTTCCGTTTTCAGGCTTGAAACGCCCTGCCAGTCCGTGCCTTCCCGGACCGGTGCATCATGGGAAAAGTTATAAGCACCGACAGTTTTAATGTGTCCCGTCAGGCGAAAGGTTTTTGGTTCATGGGCCCGGCCATGGGTGGATGCTCCCCCGGCATTCTCCTCTTCTGTTGTGTCAAGGTCCTCAAATCCGTCCAAAAGGCGCTCTTCTGAGGCGGGTTCCCCGTCATCAAATCCGTCAAGCAGCCCATCAAGCCCCTCATGGGCCATGGCCGCCTGATACAAGGTTCCGGAAAGCATCATGGCGGCAATGACCCGGATCAGCCCCTTTAAAGACAATTGCCCGGCCTTGACCATGATTGCTTTCCCATACATAAGGGGCGGCGGCATTTGAAAGAGAGGTTCTCGGCCGGGCACTATCTATAGCCCTTTTTCCATCTGCCTGACGGAAAACAACCCCTCATCCAGCCCCTGGTTGAATTTAATCCCGTCCAGGGCCAGATCGGTTTTATGGATGACCTGTTTTCCTTTTTTGCGGGTGATCTGCATGTTTGTGGAGATCCATATGCCGTCGATTTTGTCCAGTTGACGGACCTTCATGTATTTCAGGTCAGGGCTGTTTTCCACCCAGCTTATGGACCGGATCACCACATGGTTGTCCTGGCGGACAAACAAAAGCTCTTTTTCGTATCCGGTCTCTTTGATGACCTTTTCTGATCTGGGGACGGACCATATGGCCCAGGTTTTGACACCGTCAAATACCTGTTCCCGCCCCTTTTCGTAAAAATTGTAATCATAATGGGTCAGTTCCCGGTCGGTCATGTCCGAGTAGTTCAGGTCCGATCCCATGAAACTGCCGCTTTTGTCCGCAGTTGCAATACGTTTGGTCTTTCTCAACGCCGGCAGATAGAGCCATTGGTCATCGTCGTGTTCCGGGTCATCATAGTCAATGTTTAAAAAGGCGGTTTTATTCACATCCGCCGGGGAGAGAAAAAACATCAGGGACATGGTGTCCGGCCCCTTGTCCTTGGTAAATGTCTGGATTGTCCGGATACGCCGGCCGCCGTTTCGGTCGGTCAGGATCATTTCCATTTGCGCAACCCGGTTGTCGCCGGTGTCCCTGGCGTCCACCTGTTCCATGATTTTGCGTGCGGCCGGGTCATCGGCCAGAGCAGGAGACGAATTTAACAGGAACAGCACCAAGATTAATAATCCCTGCCAAAACCAGCGGTCTCTTTTTTGTCCTTTCATTTTATACTCCTTTAAAGTTCGGTATTTTGTTTTGGCCGGTTGCTTTGGCGGCAGTGCCTGATGCTGATTCCCGCCGCTTATAGATAAGTGTCAGAAGTGCCGGCAGAAAAACCAGGTCCGTGGTCAGGGCAAAGAGGACGGCGCTGCCGGTCAGTATGCCGAACCGGACATAGCAGGAGAGATAGGCAGTGGTATAAATGAAGAATCCCCCGCAAAGCACAATGCTTGTGATGATCAGTGCCCGGCCGGTATTGTGAAGGGTCTCTTTGACTGCGGTTTCAACACATCCGGTCATATTATGGGCCCTTGTGAAGTGGTGCAGAAAATGGATGGTGTCGTCCACCACCAGGCCTAAAATAATACTGCCCACAAGAATGGTCATCATGTCTATGGGAATGCGGGCAAATCCCATGACCCCGAAAATCATCACGATGGGGACTATATTGGCAATCATGCTCATCACGCCGATTTTAAAGTTACCCATCATGACCATCATCATGAGGGTAATGGCCACAAAGGCAAACAGATAGCTTTTGGCCATGCTGGTGATAAACATTTTTGCAATGCCTATGAACAAAGACATGTGGCCTGTAAGACAGACGGTTTCATGGGCAAATTGACGGGCCAGGTACGCTTTTACTTTTTCCACATAGTCCAGATAAAGGACTTCGTCGGTAAAGGGTGCCAGGACAGACATACGCGCCTTTTGATGTGTGCCGTCCGCTAGTTCGGCCAGGTCGTCGCTGCCGCTGGATTCAAACAGGATCAGCTCCTGGGCGGCCAGTTGCCGGGTGTCCGGCACCGTGTAAGCCGCATCACTATCCCCGTTCAGGGCCCGGTTGGTCTCCTTGAGCACATCCACCATGGAGACCACCTTGCCGGCCCTGATATTGTGTTCGCAAATTGTTGGTATCTTTTTCGCAGCCTGATCCATGCGCAAAAGAAGATCCGGGTCATGCAGACCGTTTTTGCGTCCTGAATCAATAATGATTTCCAGCATGACCGTGCCGCCGTTTTTTTTATCCATGAGCTGGGTCCCCACCCGGGCAGCGGAATCGTGGGGTAGCCAGGAGAGGGGATTATGGGAGAACTTGACGCTGAACGCGGCGGTTGCGGCAAATAAAAACAAAACCGTCCATACTGCCGTTATCACCAGGGGCTTGTGTGTTGCCATCCGGGTAATACCGTCAAACATCCGGTTCACAATGGATGGTTTGTCCCGGTGCGGCACCTGTTTAATTTTTATGGGCAGAACAGCAACCAGGGCCGGCAGCAGAAAAAGCGTGTATAAAAATGCAATCATCACCCCTGCCGGGGCAATATATCCAAGGTGGGAGATGATGGCCACATCGGCCCATACAAAGGATAACAGCCCGCAGGCGGTTGTCAGGCTGGTCATGAGGATGGGCAGTCCGGAATGACCCACAGCAGCGATGATGGCCGCTTTTTTATCCGGTTTGAGCCCCGGACCCTTTTGGAGATTGCGGTAGAAAATGGTGAGGATGTGTACGGCATCCCCCACACCCACAACAATTAAAAAGGTCGGAAGAATCATGATGACATTGGAGACGGGAATCCCCCAGACCGCCATAAGCCCCAGGGAAGAGATCAGCGAAAGCAGTACAATGGCCATGGGGTATACCACACCCGAAACCCGTCTGAAAAGAATGGCTAAAAATACAATGATCAGCAGTAATGACATGGGAACCATCATGCCCAGGTCTTTTTCAAGCCCCCGCTGGAGTTCAGCCGCAAAGACCGGGGTGCCTGCAAAGAAAAATTCAATGCCCCGGCCCCGGTACTTATCAACGATTTCACGAATCCGGTCATTGATTTCAACATTCTGCTGATTGTCCAGGTACTGGGCAGGGGGTGAGGCGTCCGCAGGGATTTCCGCGTCGAACCCGGTCAACAGGTCATCCTGGTCCGGCTGCACAAAGGCCTGGGCCTTGACCATAATCATGGCCAGGGTGCGGTCTTTTGAAACGAGAAAATTTTCATAGAGGGGATAATGGTTGATCAGTTTTATAATGCGTTGATTCTCGTCCCGGGTTTCAGGGGGGTGGGGGATCAGATCCTCCACGATGAGCGTATCGTTTTCCGCCCGGACAATGCGTCCGTTGATCAAACTGTCCACTTCATCCAGATAGGGAACATTTTGTTCCAGCTCCCTGTGAAGCCGGCCCATTGTCTCAAAAAAAGCCGGGGTCATGCCGTTTTCAGGCCTCATTGCAATGAAGAAGATGTCGTCCTGGCCAAACTCATACCGGAACTGGTCATAGGCCACCAGAGTGGGATCATCCGGGTGGAAAAAACTTTGATCCCTGGTGTCCATGGTCAGTTTGGGCAATTGGGCCGCAAGCATCACCGATACCAGGAAAATAATGGTTAAGGTTAAGACGCCATGTGCATAAACCCGCTTTGCAATGGCTTCAAAGAAAGACTCCAGTTTCATATGAATCATAGCCATGGATTGTTCCTTTGTTTGTTTTGAGTCACTTCATTGTCAATGGTTTCAAGGCCGGTAAGCGTTTGCCGGTTCATTTTTTCCGTCATTTCAGCCGCCATTCCAGGGGTAATGGACGTATCCCGGAAAAATAAAATTTCCATGCCAAAATATTGTGAAAAAAGAGACATGGACAAGATCATGCTGTCCACGTCCCCTAACATCCTGCCGGCTGTTTTTTCATCTTCAATCATGGTTACAAGGCGGTTGAGAAAGTTGTTAATATCCTTGCGAAGGGCCGGTGTATCCTCTTTAACTCTTAACACCGTGCTGCTGAGCAACTCGCGGTATAAGTTTCTGTTTCCATCATAAAATATGAACATGGTCAGCCAGATATGCTTGATGCGCGTGGATAGGGAACCCTGGGCCGGCATGGTTTCCAAGGCTCCCTCCCAGGTTCGCCCGATGTCTTCGGCCAGGGCCGCTTCCATAAGCGCGGTTTTGTTTTTAAAATGAACGACAACAGATGCGGCAGAGACCCCGGCTTCAGCCGCGACCCGGCGCATTGTGCACTTGCTGAAATCTTCTTCAAAAAATAGTTTTCTGGCCGCTTGAAGAATTAGCCGCCTTGTCTCTTCTTTGAATGCTTGTTTTCGGTTCATGGGTACCTTTTTGAACGTGTTTTTTTATTAAATGTGTTTTAATGTTAAACATGTTTAATTTGGCATTGTCGTTTTGTCAAGCA